>JAYUYF010000812.1:0-6282 GCA_043752605.1 Roseiflexaceae bacterium | reverse complement strand
TTCCCTGCGGCTTGCAAGCCGCAGCCGGAATGCTTCAGCCCCACCGAGACGCCCCCCCCCGCCGTGCGCGCCGCGCAGGCCATCCAACACGCGGCTGCATCCGAAGACATGGTAGTATCTGTATCGAAGAAACGTAGCGATGCTCCGAAGAAAGGGTAATACTCAATGACGCGCTGGACCACCGAATCCATCCCTGCACAGCACGGCCGCCTGGCGATCGTGACCGGTACAGGTGGCCTGGGCTACGAGGATGCGCTGGCGCTCGCCCGTGCGGGAGGTGATGTCATTTTGGCGGGCCGCAACGCCGAAAAAGGCGCGGCAGCGGTCGCCAGGGTCCGCGCAGAAACACCAGCGGCTACGATTCGCTTCGAGTTGCTCGATCTCGCCGATCTCGCGTCGATCACCGCGTTTGGCGCGCGAATGCGGGCAGCACTACCGCGCCTCGATCTGCTGATCAACAATGCTGCCGTGATGGCACCGCCCGACCGCCAGGTAACGTCGGATGGCTTTGAGTTGCAATTTGGCACAAACCATCTGGGGCACTTCGCCCTCACCGCCGCGCTGTTGCCGTTGTTGCGCCAGAGCCAGAACCCGCGTGTCATCAGCGTTGCGAGCCTTGCCGCGCGGAGCGGGACGATTGATTTTGACGATTTGCAGGCTGCGCGTCGCTATCGACCTATGGCGGCCTATGGTCAGTCGAAGCTCGCCAATATCCTGTTCGCGCTGGAGTTGCAGCGCCGCAGTGATGCCGCAGGGTGGGGCCTCGCCAGCATCGCCGCGCATCCGGGGATCTCGCACACCGATTTGATCACCAATGGCGTGGGGCACAATAGCCCGATTGGATTCGCGCAACGCCTGCTGGGGCCGGTGCTCTTTCAGCCCGCAGCACAGGGCGCACTGCCAACGCTCTTTGCCGCAACCGCTCCCGATGCTGCGGCCGGGGGCTACTACGGCCCCGATGGGCTCGCCGAAATGCGTGGCTTCCCCGGCGCAGCAAACATCCCACCGCAGGCAGCAGATCCGCGCGCCGCCGCCCGCCTATGGGAGGTCTCCGCGCAACTCAGCGGTGCGACCTTCGGGTAGGGTGGTTCGCCTTTTCGCGATGCTCAGGGCAGGCAGCAACCGGGCTATGGCGACGCAGATGGCACAACGACAGTGCATCGGGTATACTCTTGTGTGTTGGAAATCTCTCTTCGCCAATGGAAACGCGGTCGATACCAGCAACCCATTGTGCGGTTGAGTAGTCGCGATGAGAACGAGGTGTGTGATGACATCGCTTGCCGACGTACAGTATGTGACCGACGCCGATGGCACCGGCTGCTTCGTTATCGGTGCCGCGCGGTCGCGGCGGGCTGAAGCCCACCGCTAACGAATTCAATGCGTGCGCGGTACGCCGCAACCGGGCATGCGCTGACCGACCGACCGACCACAAGCACCTGAATCTGCCGCCTTACGGGGTGGTCTGGCGGGGCGTTCGCGCCCGCCAGCGGGGTCCCGGGGGCGGGGCCCGCCGGGTGCTGCGGCGCATAGCCGCACCCAACCCGCAGGCTGCGGTAGCTCCGGGGTGCAGGGCGAAGCCCAAATCTTGACATCACCCCCGCACCCCGCTACCATGCCAGTATGAACCAAGACGAACGCAAACAGGCCGCAGCCGATTACGCGCTGCGTTTTATCCAATCCGGCATGATCCTCGGCCTCGGCAGCGGCAGCACCGCCGAACGGCTGCTGCACGCGATCGCCGCCGCCACCGCCGCCGGGCAGCTGCACGGCATCATCGGCGTGCCCACCAGCGAGCGCACCGCGCACGTTGCCACATCGCTTGGCATCGCGCTCGCCACGCCGGATGCGCAGCCCGCCGTCGATCTGGCGATCGATGGGGCGGACGAGATCGACCCCGATCTGAATCTGATCAAAGGGCTCGGCGGTGCATTGCTGCGCGAGAAGATCGTGGCGGGTAGCGCCGCACAGTTCATGGTGATTGGCGACGAGAGCAAGCTGGTGGCGCAGCTCGGCGAACGCAGCCCGGTGCCGGTCGAGGTTTCGGCGTTTGGTGTGGCTCCCACCGCGCGCCAGCTCGTCGCGCTCGGCGGCGAGCCGCTGCTGCGCCGCACCGCCGATGGTGCCGCGCTGATGACCGATGAAGGCCACATGATCCTCGATACGCGCTTTGGCCCGATCGCCGATGTGCGCGCGCTCGCCGCGCGCCTCGCAGCACTGCCGGGCGTCATGGCACACGGCATCTTTGCTGGCATGGCCAGCCGCGTGGTCGTGGCCGGTTCGGCGGGCGTGCGCGTGCTGGAGCGGCCGTGAGCCTGCGGCCCGCCACAGTATTCTTGCGCATTGCGGTGCGGCGCGCGGCACGCGGTACCGGCTCGTCAGCAGCATTTCTGGCACAAAGGACGGCGATGATCCAGCTTCCCGATTTGCGTTCAATGCTTGGCAACATCCCGTGGGTGCTGGTGGGTGGTATCGCGCTGCGCGCCTATGCACCCGAACGCGATACGCGCGCTATCGATGTGCTGATCCACGAACGCGCCCGCGCCCGTGCGCAGGCTGTCCTGCTCGCTGCAGGCTACCGGCTGGTGGGTGATCTACTGCGTTTCTCAGATAGCTTGAACCAGGAGTCAGCTTTGCTCCCCGCTCCCGCCTGCGGGAGCGGGGCTGGGGGTGAGGGCGCTACCGTCGCACCCGCCGAGCCAACCGGCATGCCGCTCGGCGTGCGCGCGCGTACGGATCGCTGGCTCGACACGGCACTCGCGATCCCCGGCACCGACCCGGCTGGCTATCCTGTGCTGGCGCGGCCGTACCTGCTGTTGCTCAAGCTCCAGGCCGGGCGCACCCAGGATCTGGCCGGTGTGCAGCGCCTGCTTGGCAGCACACCCGCCGATGCGCGCGTGGCGCTCCGGACACTGGTGCAGCGCGAACGCCCCGATCTGCTCGAAGACTACGACTCGCTCGCGATGCTGGCCGATCTCGAATTTGGCCCGCCACACGGTCCGCACACCGGGCAGCACGAGTCATGACCACGATCCAGCTCACACCCCACGTGCGCCCGCAGACTCAGACCGACTGGCGCGCCGGGCTGGCTGCCCGCCACCTGTATATCCACGTGCCGTTTTGCCATCGGCGCTGCGCCTATTGCGATTTCAATACCTACGTCAACATGGAGCACCGCATCACGGCCTACACCGATGCGCTGTGCGCCGAGCTTGGCCGCATCGCGGGTGGTGCGCGTGCGCTGCCCGCGACGCCCGAAGACCCCGCGCTGGGGCTGCTGCGCAGCAATCTGCGTCCCACGATCTTCCTCGGTGGTGGCACACCCTCGATGCTGCCGCTGGCCGAGATCGCGCGCGTGCTGCGCGCCGCCGATGCGATCGTGCCGCTCGATCTGGCCGAAGTCACGGTCGAGTGCAACCCCGGCACCGTCCTCGAACCGCTGTATCTGCGTGATCTGCGCAGCCTGGGCGTCAACCGCGTCAGCATGGGGGTGCAGAGTTTGCACGACCCGACGCTGCGCGTGCTGGGCCGCATCCACACTGCAGCTGAGGCGCGCGCATCGTATGAGGAGGCGCGGCGCGTCGGCTTCGATAGCATCAATCTCGATTTTATCTTTGGGCTGCCCGGCCAGGATCTGGCGCAATGGGCAGCCACGCTGCGCACGATCGTGGAGTGGGAAGTCGACCATTTTTCCCTTTATTCGCTGGTGCTCGAAGAACGCACCCCCCTGTTTGCACAGGTCAACAGCGGCGCGGTCGTCGTGCCAGACGACGATGCGACCGCCACCATGTACGAGATGGCGATTGCGCAACTTGGCGATGCCGGTTATGCGCACTACGAGATCAGCAATTGGGCGCGCCGTTCGGCGAAAGATGGTATCGTGCCCGAGCACGCCTGCCGCCACAACCTGGCTTACTGGCTAAATGCCGATTATGCGGCCTGCGGCGCAGGGGCACACGGCCACCTTGCCGCGCGGCGCTTTGCCGGTCTCAATGGCATCGACGAGTACATCGCCACCGTCGCCGCCGGCGCACCACCACTGCTCGAAACCACCGAACTCAGCCTGCGCGATATCGCGGCCGAGACGATGTTCATGGGGTTGCGGCTCGCCACGGGCGTGAGTTTTGCCCACTTCGCAGATCGCTGTGGCGTGCCGATCGACGACATGTTTGGCGATGAATTGCGCGAGTTGGCGGAGCTCGGGCTGCTGGAGCGCGATGACGTGGGCGTGCGGCTCACCGCGCGCGGGCAGATGCTCGGCAACCGCGTCTTCGAACGTTTCGTCTGATGTTTGCTGGCATCCAGCGCTGGTCTGCGCGCAGCAGCGGCACCGATCTGGTGGCGTATGTGATGATCGGTGCGGCGCTGCTGCAATTTACGCTCTTTCCACCCGCACTGCCCGCCTGGCGCTACTGGGCGACGATCGCAGCGCTGCTCGGGCTGGTCGCAATCCACGCATTGCCAACGCCGATCCACCGCGAGCCTACCAGTCCGGGCGTCGTGCAACCCGGATCGCCCGGCTTTGGCCGGGTCACCGCATTCATGGTGCTGCACGCGGTGCTCTATCTGATCGCCTTTGCGCTGGGGGCCAGCGGCTATTTCTCGTTCATCCCGTTTCTGCTCTTCTTGCTGGTGGGCCAGGCCACCTGGATCTTCCCGCCGATCCGCGCAGCGATCTTTGTGGTTGTGCTGTTTGTGACGACGATGGTGCTGATCACCATGACCAATGACCTCGAGACCGGGCTCAACAACACGTTCTCGCTGGTTCCCGGGATCTTCTTCACCGTCATCTTCACCCTGCTCGCCTCGCGCGCCGTTGCACAGACCGCGCGGGTCGAAGGGTTACTGGCCGAGCTGCGCACGACCAATGCCGAGTTGGAGATCGCTCGCGCCCGGGCGCGCGACCTGGGTGTGGCAGATGAACGGGTACGATTGGCGCGCGAGATCCACGACGGGCTGGGCCACCATCTCACGGTACTGGCGATCCAGCTGCAGGCCGCCGAGAAACTCGTCGCGCGTGACCCGGAGCGCGCCGCCAGCACGATCGCGGTGTGCCGCCGCGAAGCGCAGACCGCCCTCGAAGAGGTGCGTCGCAGCGTGGCAGCGTTGCGTCCGGCATCGCTCGATGCGCCGCTGACCGAAGCGATCAAAACGCTGGTGCGCGATTTTGGTGCCGGTGCCGGGATCGTCACGCAGCTGCGCATTGATGGAACACTACCCGCGCTAGCGCCCGCCGCCAGCACCACGCTCTACCGCGCCGTGCAGGAAGGGCTCACCAATGCGCAGCGCCACGGTGCCGCCAGCGAAATATGTGTGGCGTTGGCCAGCCAGTGCGATACCCTGCACCTGCACATCACCGATAATGGGCACGCCGTGCCGGGCACAACCGGCGGCGGCCACGGGCTCGCGGGCTTGCGCGAACGCGCCAGCAATCTGGGCGGGCGCGTCGAAGCCGGACCACGTGCAGCTGGTGGGTATCAGCTCGATGTGTGGCTACCGCTGGCGTGACCGGGTGATCGCGCCCCGTTGGGACGCAGCAGGCTGCGTCCGTGTCCGCGCCGCGTCGGGACGCAGCAGGCTGCGTCCGCCCTAGGGAGATCTCTATGACGCCAATCACCATCCTGCTCGTCGACGACCAGACCCTCGTGCGCCAGGGCATCCAGACCCTGCTCGAACTCGAACCCGACCTGCGTGTCGTCGGCTCGGCGAGCGATGGCCAGCAGGGCGTGGTGCTGGCGCTCGCGTTGCACCCCGCTGTGGTGCTCATGGACGTGCGTATGCCGGTGATGGACGGCGTGGCCGCCACGCGCGCGATCGCCGCGCAGTTGCCCGAAACTCGTGTAATCATGCTCACCACCTTCGACGATGATGCACCGATCTTTGCGGCACTGCGGGCAGGTGCCAGGGGCTATCTGTTGAAGGATGTCGAGAGCGATGAGCTGACACGGGCGGTGCGCGCGGTCGCCGCAGGCCAGGCGTTCATCCAGCCGCGCCTCACCGCGCGCGTGATCGATGCGCTCGCCGCTGCGCCTGGCGCGGTGCCCAGGCCGCCACCGCTGGCCGAGCCACTCACCGAGCGCGAAGACGCCGTGCTGCACCTGCTCGCTGCGGGCCTGGCCAACCGCGAGATCGCCGCACGCCTGGTGATCACCGAGGGCACGGTCAAAAACCACGTCTCGAATATCCTCGCCAAGCTCGATGTCCGCGACCGCACCCAGGCATTGTTGCGCGCCCAGGCGCTCGGGTTGTTGCGCACGGCGGGGACGGCGAGGGCGCATCGCGATG
>JAYUYF010000811.1:0-2476 GCA_043752605.1 Roseiflexaceae bacterium | reverse complement strand
CAGAACGGTTGAACCCGTCGACAATTGCGCTCCCCCGCTCCCATCTGGAGCGGGGGCCGGGGGGTGAGGTCAGCCGGGCGCAACCAATCTGGGATTTGATCTAGCGATGCGCGGAGATACAGCACGGGCACAACAATCGCGCCGAGCACGAGCGCAAGCACCAATGGGCGGCGCATCGCGGTTACTCCCATGCGGCACAGTCGACAATCACGGTGGTGTTAGCGTGCTGCTGGAGGTACGATGCCGGGTTTTCGGGGCTGATCGGCCCTGCGACGGTCGCGTGGATGATCGCGTGTTTGCTGCTGCCCGCTGCGATCAGGAGGATCGTCTGCGCGCCAAGTAGCACTGGCATCCCGGCGGCGATCGCCTGCGGTGGCACGTGTTCGAGGCCGCCCCAGGCACTAGCGCTGCCCGCAAGGCTCGACGGCGTGAGGTCGACGACGCGCGAAGGAGCATCGGCGGCGGCGGGCGGTTCGTTCCAGCCGATGTGGCCGTTGACACCGATCCCCAGCACGGCGAGGTCGATCCCGCCCGCTGCCGCGACGGCGGCATCGTAGGAACGGCACGCGGCAATCGGGTCGGGCGCATCACCCGCGAGCACGACCACCTGGTCATCGCCGATCCCCAGCGGCACAAAGGCGTGTTCGCTCAGCCATGCATACAGCGAGCGCGGGTCGTCGGCGGGCACGCCGAGGAAGTCATCGAGCTGGAAGACCGTCACGGCGCTAAAATCTATTTCGCCACGCGCAACTCGCACCGCAAGTTCCTTGTACAGGCCAATGGGTGTCGAACCAGTGGCGAGCATGATATTGGCATCGGGCTTCGCCGCAAGCTGTGCTGCCACCCGGTCTGCGGCGGCGTGCGACATGGCGGTGTAATCATCGACAATCTGGAGTTCCATGGTGATCCCCTTCTTCGCTGGCACTGGCGCTATTATAGGGGTTCGCGCCGTGTGTGGTGTAGCGCTTCGAGCCGATCACTGGTCGATTTCTTGGCGAGACGCGGCGCAGGTTCTCTGGTACGTTTACCCATCTCAGGAAGGAATTGCGCAATCCAACGGTTTGTACACCTGCACGCCGTGTTGTGATAAATGATGACCGCCGGGCAGCAGACCGACGTCGTTGATTTCTTTGTGGATACCATCGCGATCGATAACCAGGTGGTCGCGGTGCTCGATGTGATCAATGTCAGCAACGGCAATCAGGTGCTGGCCCGGCGCGCGGTGCGGCGCAGCGAGTTCTCCAGCACGTGGAGGTACCACCGGTTCACGCTGCCCTTCACATTGCTCCAGGTGGACGTGGGTGATCAGCTCCAGGTGCGGGTCTGGTTCGCCGATACCGCGATCCTGCGGGCGCAACAGCTGACGATCCACGGCGCGACCGAGACGTATCGCTACGGCGGCGATGGCATCCGCGTCAAACGCACCCGTAGCAGCCCGGGTATGCAAGATGTGGTATCGCACGAGCATGGCGCGTGGCAGGAGTGAACCAACAGCGTCGGCCGGGTGACGACGTATACGCTGGGTGGCAAGGTCATAGCGCAGCGCAACACGGTCATGAGCACGGTCACGTTCATGATCGGCGATCATCTCTGCAGTGTGAGTGCGACCACCAACGCGCAGGGGCAGCGCAGGAGTGTACAGTATTTCGATGCCTGGGTACGATCCGCTCGGGTACGATCGATGCGACGGGCTACGGCTACACCGGCCAGCGACGCGACGATACCGGCCTCATGTGCGATAATGCCCGGTACTACGATCCGGCGCGTGGCCAGTTCCTCTCCGCCGATAGCATCGTGCCCGGATCGCCGAACGGTGGTACCGGCGGCATTGGGCTCGCGTCGCTGACGACCGATCTCAGCGATCCGATGTTCGCCGCGCAGATCGTGGCCGAACAGGCGGGGGGCGACGACACGCGCGATCGATACGGACCAGCGAACCCGCAGGCGCTCAACCGCTACAGCTATGTGCGGAACAATCCTGTGCGGTGGACGGATCCGACTGGACATTGGACATTCTCATTCAATATCGGGTTGGAGGGCTTTCAAGGTGTTGGTATCCGAGGCAGTATTTCAATTGTGATTGATACTGAAGGTACGATTGCGGGAACATCGAGTGTGGGCGGTACTGGGCACGCAAATATTGGTTTTAACGCTGGACCAAGTGTGACGGTAACCAACGCACCGACAGTTGATGATCTTGCAGGAAAATCTATAGCCGGTGGAGCCAATGGTGGTGAGGTGCTCGGCGTAAACGTCGAGCTTGTCGGATTTCGTAGTAATGGTGTGTTATATGGTGGCGGAACGCTCGGGGGGTCGGCTACACTCAAGGCACTTCCCGTAGATGTATATGCTGCTGGAGATCATACAACGATACACACGAAAGTAAATCCAGGTAAATTTATTCAGCGTGTATATAATGAAGGCGTACGAGAACTTAATAAGATACTCACGCCACCGCAGTATCGCTGATGAATAC
>JAYUYF010000810.1:0-2480 GCA_043752605.1 Roseiflexaceae bacterium | reverse complement strand
GACACACACGTTTCTGCGCGAGAGCGGCCTGCTGACCCGCGATGTAGCAATCGAGAATGCGTTCACCAACACGTTTGTCCGCTAGTATCGAAACGAGTCGAGCGCTAAGCGCTCGACTCGTCTGTATACCCGATCGACACAATCGGTCAGGCGGTGATGGGCACCGTCTTGCGCGGCGGCGGCACTTCAATCAGCGGGATATCTTGCATGCGCGTCACACCGTGGAGCGCCAACTCCTCGGCGAAATGGCACGCCACCCAGTGCTCACCGCCAATATCGCGTAGTGGCGGGCGCTCGGTCTTGCAGATATCCTTGGCATACTGGCAGCGCGGATGGAAGTAACAGCCGGTCGGCGGGTTCGCCGGGCTCGGCACATCACCTGGCAGCCGGATCGGCTGATGGCGGTTACGCGGATCCGGCTTCGGAATCGCGTTGAGCAGCGCCTCAGTGTACGGATGCTTGGGATTGTAGTACAGGTCTTCAGTCGCTGCCATCTCGACGATATAGCCGACGTACATCACCGCCACCCGGTCGCTGATATGCTCGACGACGCTCAAGTCGTGCGCGATGAAGAGGTAGGTCAGACCATACTTCTTCTGCAGCTCCTCGAGCAAATTGAGCACCTGCGCCTGGATCGACACATCGAGCGCCGAGACCGGCTCATCACAGATGATCAGCTTCGGGTTGAGCGCCAGCGCACGCGCGATCCCAATACGCTGCCGCTGACCACCCGAGAACGCATGCGGATAGCGCGTCATGTTCTCTGGGCGAATACCGACTTCCTGCAACAGCTCGGCCACCCGGTCGCGCAGCGCATCGCCCTTGAGCAGCCCTTGCACCGCCAGCGGCTCGCCGACGATCTCGCGGACTGTCAGACGCGGGTTGAGTGAGGAGAACGGATCCTGAAAGATAATCTGGATGTTTGGCCGCATTTGCTTAAGCTGCGCGCTGTTGAGCTTCTCGATGTTAACACGGCCCAGGTTCGGATCGTTGAATACCACCTCACCCGCAGTCGGCTCGTAGAGCCGCATGACCGTACGGCCAGTCGTACTCTTGCCACAGCCCGATTCACCTACCAGGCCGAGCGTCTCACCTTCTTTGATATAAAAATTGATACCGTCGACCGCTTTGACCTGCCCGACGACGCGTTGGAAAAAGCCACCGGTGATCGGGAAGTGCTTCTTAAGGCCCTTCACTTCGAGCAGCAGTTTGTCCGATGTGGTCATGGCATTCCTCACGTGTACAGATGGCAGCGCACGGTATGACCCGGCGCCCCGGCGACAGTAATCTCCTCAGGCATGACGACATCACAGATCCCCGGCATCGCACTCGGGCAGCGCGCATGAAACGGACAGCCGTTGACGGTCGAGTAGGGATCGGGCACCGTGCCCTTGATCGACTCAAGCGTGCCGCCGCGCTTTAACCCAAGCCGCGGGATCGACCGCAGCAGCAGGATCGTATACGGGTGCTTGGGATTGTAAAAAATCTCATCAACCGTCGCACGCTCGACGATCCGACCCAGATACATCACCACCACCTCATCGCACATCTGCGCGACGACACCGAGGTTGTGGGTAATAAACATGATCGATGTGCCAATTTCGGTCTGCAGATTGCGCATCAGATCAAGGATCTGCGCCTCGGTGGTGACATCGAGCGCGGTCGTCGGCTCATCCGCAATCAGCAGCGTGGGGTTGCACGAGAGCGCCATCGCAATCATCGCGCGCTGACGCATGCCACCCGAGAGCTGATGCGGGAAGCTGCTGTAGATCCGCTGCGGGTTTGGCATACCGACTTTTTGCAGGATATCGATCGCACGTCGGGCTGCTTCACCCTTATCCTGGGTCTGATGCAGTTGGATCGCTTCTTCGATCTGATGCCCGACCGTAAAGCACGGATTGAGGGATGTCATTGGCTCCTGGAAAATCATCCCGATATTGTTGCCCCGGATCTTGCGCATCTCCGGGCCATTCTTTTCGAGCGTCAGCAGATCCACGGCTGGCTCGGCCGCATTTTCGCGGAACAGAACTCGGCCACCCTCATACCGACCGACGCTGGGTGTCAGCTTCATAATTGCGAGGCCGGTCTGGCTTTTACCACAACCCGACTCACCCACCACACCCAACACCTTGCCGCGCGGGATATTGAAGCTCACGCCGTTGAGCGCGCGCACGACGCCCAGCGGCGTATAAAAGCTGAGTTGGAGATCTTCGACTCGGATGACATCATCGTCACTCGCCGCAATCGGTGCGGCGGTTTGCTCCATCGGTGTCGCACTCATTGATCATTCCCTGTTCTTCACGCGATTCATCGACCGTGCTAAGCGAGATCAGCGCGCTCACCATACCTCTCGTGCGGTGAGCGCCACCCGCCTAGCCGTACGGATCCACCGCATCGCGAACGCCATCACCCAGCAGATTGAACGCCATGACCGCGAACACCAGCGCCGCCACCGGGATCAGCAACCACGGATAGGTGAG
>JAYUYF010000809.1:0-2489 GCA_043752605.1 Roseiflexaceae bacterium | reverse complement strand
ATATTACTGAGTGAGACATTCTTATCATTCTAGCATAGTACGTTTTATATCGGCTGGATCGTTTTTCAGCCTCGCTTCCCCATTGCGCCACTTACCCTGCCCAATCCGCTGGCAACACCGCGACCGGCCACGCCGGATCGGGCCGCCACGCGCTCCAATCGGCGGCGAAGGGCCAGCAGCATGCTTTGAGATCGCGCACCGCCTGCCTGCCCGCCTCCTGAATCTGTTCAGCCTCGGCGGCGCTGTACCTGCCAGATTCGACCGACCACGCCAGTTCGTCTTCGTCCTTCCAGTCCCACGTGCTCAGGTCGTCGGCCACGGTGATGTCGAGCGTCAGATCCTCGCTGTCGAACCCGATCGTGGTGCGCCGCCAACCCCGTTCGAGGTTGATGTACCATCCAGTAGCAGCATCGTGTGCTGCGTCCCACGCGCGGATGATGCTGTAGCTGCGTCCCCACGGGTGTAGGCGTAGCATCGGTGGCCCATCCCAGCGGCGGTCTTCGTAGGTACCGTCCCACTGCGCAAGAGTTCGCCCGCGCGCCCCACCGCGCGGCCCGGCCCGCCGTTTGATCGGCGCACCGGTCGGTTGCAGCAGCACCGTGGCCTGCCACGTATCAGCTACGAGGATTGATGCGATCGTGTACCCAACATCACCTCCGGGCCGTGAGCGCCAGACGACCTGGTCGCCAGGCTTCCACAACATACCTTCAGCGTCCAATTCTCCATTTTAACTTTCAATGCATACTCCCATCTGCGAACCCCTCGGCGGCCAGACGCTCGCGGATGCGTTGCACGCGCGTCGTCGATTGCAGCAGGTTGCCATCACGCAGCAGGCGCTCTAATTCGGCGAGTGCCGCGCGCAACTTTGGGCTATCTTCGCCACGGATCTTGGGGATCAGCCGCTGCACAATTTGCCTGTCCAGCGCCTCTTCGGCGGGTAACACGCCGCGTGCTTCCTCCAGATACCGCAGCACATCACCCAGCGCACGGTAGCCAGCCGGCCGCCCGAGACCCTGCAAGATCAGCGCGACGCCACGGATCGTGCGCCAGGCTGCGTCGTCGACGGCACCCGTATAGCCGCGCCGGAACGCATCGAGATCGATATCGCTCAGATCAATAACATTCGCCCGATCGAGCACTTTATCCGAGAGCGCGTGCGTACTTTCGTCAAGATTGACCGTGCCAATAAAGACAATATTGGGCGGCATGGTGAACGGGTCGCGCAGCAATTCGCCGCTGGTTGCTTCGACATACTCGCCCGGCGCACCAAGATCAATCTGGCGCGCATCGGTCTCCATCGCCGAGAGGATCGGTGCAAAATAGTATTCTGGCCGCGCGATGTTCATCTCGTCGAGGCAGACATAAAACGGGAACTGCGGCTCTTCGGCGGCACGCAACATAAAGCGCAGCAGGGGTGAAAGGTGAAAGTGGCCGGTGATCGCATTGTGGTAACCAAGCAGATCGCGCGCATTGTGCCAGTCTGGCTGAACGGCGATCAGCAGGTAGTAGCGGTTCTCCGCACCGGAAGCGATATCATAGACCGCATCGGCGTAGACGCGCGTCAGCCGCGTCTTGCCCGCGCCTGCGACGCCAGTCAGGATCGCGAGCGGCCGGGTGCGGAGCGCAAGATGGTAGGCGCGGATCGTACTCTCGGGCAGCGCGATACCACGCGCCTGCACACGCGCCACCAGCGTCTCGACCGGCGACAGCGTGCGCGCGTTGTACAGTTCGGCACGCTCGCGCAAAATCGCAACCGTGGGCGCTGCGGGTGTGCTCTGCTCCATCACCGCCTCACACAGTGCGAGCAGTTCGATCAGCTCGGTGGTGATCTGTGCCACAAAATCGGGTGCTGTGGCGGCTGCGAACGTATGGCTAAAGCCCGCGAGCAACGTGGTATCGTTGCGTTGTGCCAGGTACGCATCAATCCACGCCGGGTCGGTTGTGTCGAGCCGCTCGCCACCCGCGCGCACATCATTGAGCCGCGCGAGCAGTGGCTGCCAGAGCGCGCGGCCCTCCTCGATCGCCCGGCGCAGTGCGGTGCGGCGCGCGCGCGTGACCTGGATGGCAGCGATCACCCGCTGCTCGGAGCTGCTGACCGCCAGGTAGATACCCACACCACGCGGAGGCCGGTCGATCACAAAGTGATATTCTTCGATTGGATCGCGGCGGCCACCGGCCCGCCGTACCGCGCGGCGGCTGGCAAACGTCAGATCATAGAGCGGCCAGACGCGCGGCAGTGCGGCTGCGGCGGCCACGCGCAGCTGCTCGGCCAGTGCCGCCAGCGGCGGGTGGAGCAGCTGTTGCACGGCAGCCCAGCGCGCAGCAGCGCCGGGTACCGCCAGCGCCGCCAGCGCCGCCGGGGTCAGGATCGCGGAATGTTCGGCATCAGGTTGCATACCACACATGATAGCAGATCGCGTGGCGGCGGGTGGTGGCGTGTAGGGGCAAAGCATTCGGCGAGGTATTGCAACACCTCACCGAATGCTTTG
>JAYUYF010000808.1:0-6328 GCA_043752605.1 Roseiflexaceae bacterium | reverse complement strand
GCGTTATTTCGGATGAAGGAATCTGTGGCAATTTCATGGTGTATCTCCCGCAAGTTTTGTGTTCTACTTGACGAATCGCAGTGATGCGCGTTCTGGATTTGCACCTCATCACATACTCACAGTGTAGGTGAGAGATATCACGAACTTATTACAGCGCGGTGAGAGAACACGATCAGCCTGTCTCGCCCGCGTGCGTTGCCACAGCAGCCCGGCGGTGATTGAGCGCCAGACCAACGATACCGATGCCGATCAGCACCAGACTCGCGACCTGCGCCACGCGAAGTGCATCAGCGCACGCGCCGCCGTCGCCATTGCTGCACAGGCTATCCGTGCGCAGACCCTCGATCCAGAAGCGACCGGCACCGTAGATGATCGCATAACCGAGCGCCAGATCGCCCGGGCGCAGCCGCGTATGCCAGCGGCGACCAAGCGCGACAAGGAGCCCGACACCGGCCAGATTCCAGAGCGACTCATACAGAAACGTAGGGTGAAACAGTGTGGTGGGTGGGTACTGCGCCATATCGCGGTACGGATCGACACGATTTGCGGCATCGATCTGGACACCAACGCTAAATGGCGTCGGCCGACCGTAGGCCTCCTGGTTCATAAAATTGCCCCAGCGTCCGATCGCCTGCGCGAGCAAGAACGGCGGCATACAGATATCGAGCCAGGTACGCCAGGGCAACTTGTGGCGCCAGGTATAATACGCGGCGGCGATCGTCGCGCCGATCAGCGCGCCGTGGATCGCGAGGCCACCGCTGGCGGGATTGATGATCGTGAGTAATGATTGCCCGGCAAAATGCGGCCATTCGAACACCACATAGTAGATCCGCGCGCCCAGGATCCCGAGCAGCAGCCCGAGCATCACCTGGCTCCAGACGTGATCGGCGGCGATACCGCGCTCCTGCGCACGGCGGCCGGCCCAGCTGGCGGCTACAACGACGCCGGTCATGATGATCACCCCATACCAGCGTACCATCAGCGGCAGGCCAAAAATAAGTGTATTGATGAGAAACGGATCATCGGGAGGATAGAGCGCCATGCCAGATTCCTGTTTGTGCCGCGCACCGCACGCGGGCTAGCCTGGCATGATAGGTGCGCGGCGGTGGTGTGTCAACATGCTCCGGGCTGGAGTGTTGCTTCGGCCCTGCCGTGGTACAATACCTGTTGCGTAAATAAAGGAGAGTGCAGATGCAAACCGATACGCTGCGCGTCACGCAGCCTGCGGCAACCGCGTCGAGCGAGACACTGGCGAGTTACGGGCCGCATCTGGCGCTGCTGGCCGCGTGCCTGGCCACCGGCGGCAGCCTGTTTATGAGCGAAGTCTGGGGCTGGATCCCGTGTACGATGTGCTGGTATCAGCGAATTTGTATGTACCCGCTGGTAATCGTCCTGCTCGTCGGTGTGTTGCGCGGGGATCGGGGTGTACATCTGACGGCACTGCCGCTCGCGGGGATCGGCTCGTTGTTTGCGATCTACCACTATTTGCTAATTCGCACCGACTGGTTACCCGCGCCGCGCTGTATGACCACCATGCCGTGCAACATCGATTATATCAACCTGCTGGGTTTTATCAATATTCCGCTACTGGCGCTGATGGCATTCCTTATCATTATGTTTGGTGTGACCGCACCGCTGGTTTTTGAGGCCGCGCCGGCCGTCTCGCGGCGCGCGCGCCAAGCCGCAGCGCTGATCATCGTGCTCTGTGCGGTCGGATTTGGGATTGCGGCGGCATTGTAGCGCGTCTGCGAAATGCTTTCCAACGTGAGAAGAGAGTAGCCTGCCTGTGTTTTTGACGCTCACCCCCGATATCCTCCCGATCGATCGCACGCTCGCCGCCGTGGTGCCGCAATGGCGAGCGACGGCGCTGCGGCTGCACCGCGACAAACAGGTAGCCGTCGTCGCGCTCGATTCACAGACCGCGCGGCTGACGGTGGCCGAGACGCCCGAGAACGCGCTGCACGTGACGGTGCAGATCACCGGGCAACAGCTGATCGCCAGCTGCACCTGCCCGAACCGGCACAGCTATACCTGTATCCACCGGCTTGCGGCGATGCTCCAGCTGCGCGATCACCTGCTGGCGCATCCGCCCAGCGTCTGGCGTATGGTGCTGGACCGCGCGGTGACCACGCCGCGGCGTGCGTCGCCAGTGGCATCAGACCGGCTCATCTTCAGCCTGTTTCAGCGTGCCAATTTGTGGATAATCGTGCCATACTCGCTGCGGTTGCGCGGCGAACTAGCCGCCGCAGACCAGACCGCAGCACTGCTCGCCGATGATGACCGATTGTTCGAGCTCGCAAAACCGATCCGGCAGCGGGTGAGCGCCGCCGCATTCCCGGCCGAACGACCCGAGACAATCGCGGCGGCCAACATGGCGCTGATGCTCGCCGCCAGCCCTGGTTATGGCTACGCGACCTACTACAGCACACCCGGATTTTACGAGCCGGTGCTCGGACTGCTGCCCGGCGCGCTGGTGTATTACGGAGCCGAACTACGCCCGTTCCAGCAGCGCATCAACGTACTCGCCGAACCGGTCGATCTGGCGCTCGACCTGCGCATGCGCGACGAATCATTGCAGATGCGGGCACATCTGGCGCGCGGCGATCAGACGCTCGATCTCGTCAGCGCGCAGGCGCGCGTGGTGGTGGCCGACCCGCTCTGGCTGCTGGTGGGCGATGTGCTGCTGCCGGTGCGCGATGGCGGTGTGGGCGCGGCATTGCTCTCGTACCCCGAGCTGACCGTCCCGGCCGATGAGCAGACCGAATTTCTTGAGCGTTATCTGTTGCCGCTCGCCGAACATCTCCCGGTACAAGGCGATGATGTGACCTGGGAGACGATCGAAGTCGCTCCGCAGCCACGGATCTACCTGCGCGAGGCGGGCGGCGAACTGGTGGCCGAGTTACGCTTTGATTATGCCGGTTTTGAGCTGCAGGCCACGCGCGTGGTGCCGCCGGTCAGCACACAACGCCGCCCGAATTCGCTCCAGCTCGCGCGCGTGCGGCGCGACGAGGTCGCCGAGAGCGAGGCCGGCCGACTGGTGTTGCAACACGGGTTGAAACGTACGACCGACGCCGGCCAGTTTCAACTCAAAAAATCGACCAACGCGCTTGATTTTCTGGCGCGTGAGGTGCCACGACTGACGTCGAGCGGATTCGAGATTTACGGCGAAGCCAACCTGTCACAGATTCGGATCAACCGCACCAAGCCGACCATGCGGATGAACGTGGCTTCGGGGATCGACTGGTTTGATGTCGAGGCTACGCTGCTGTTTGGCGATGCCACCGCGCCGCTGGCCGAAGTGCGGCGCGCGATGAAGCGCGGCGATCAATATGTCAAGCTCTCCGACGGCTCGCTGGGTGCGATCCCTGAGGAGTGGCTCGCGCGCTATCGGCGGCTGTTTGCGCTTGGCGAAGAGCAAGATGGCGTGGTGCGGCTCGGCGAGGCGCAGGGCGCGCTACTTGACCAGTTGCTCGGCGAAGCCGACGAAGCGCAGGCCGATGCCGAATTCGGCCGCCGCCGTGAGCGGCTGCGCACACTCGGCGCGGTGACCGCACGCGAACTGCCACCCGGTTTTGTGGGCGAGCTGCGCCCGTATCAGAAGGCGGGCTACGACTGGATGCACTTCCTGCGCGATGCCGGTTTTGGCGGATGTCTGGCCGATGACATGGGGCTGGGCAAGACGATCCAGACGCTGGCGTTTCTTGAATCGTTGTATCATACCGACCCCGAGGCTCCGGCGAGCCTGATCGTGATGCCGCGCTCGCTGCTGTTCAACTGGCAGCGCGAGGCCGAGCGCTTCGCCCCCGGCCTGGCGGTCTGTATCCACGTGGATCGCGGGCGGGTGCGCGAAGTGGAAAAATTTGATGAGTATGATCTGGTGTTGACAACCTACGGCACCATGCGGCGCGACAGCGAACTACTGCGCAGTTACACCTGGCACACAATCATCCTCGACGAGTCGCAGGTGATCAAAAATCCCGTTTCCGAGACGGCGCGCAACGCGCGGCTGCTGCGCGGCACACAGCGGCTGGCGCTCACAGGTACGCCAGTGGAGAACAGCTCGATCGACCTGTGGTCACAGTTTGCGTTTCTCAATCCGGGGCTGCTCGGCAATCTTGATCGGTTCCGTGAGGAGTTTGCCGGCCCGATCGAACGCGGTGAATCGGGCGAGGCGCGCGATCTGCTCAGGCGTATGGTTTACCCGTTTCTGCTGCGCCGCACCAAGGAACAGGTTGCGCCCGAGTTGCCCGCACGCACCGAGCAGGTAGTGGTGTGCGAGATGGAGCCCAACCAGAAGCGGCTCTACATCAAACGCCGTGATGAGTACCGTGCCGCGCTGCTCGGCACGATCGACAGCACCGGCATGAACGATGCGCGGATGCAGGTGCTCGAAGGGCTGCTACGGCTGCGCCAGATCTGCTGCCACCCGCTACTGGTCGATGCCGAGCACCGCGGCGGCAGCGGCAAATTCGAAGCGCTGCTCGAGACCGTGGCCACACTCCAGGCCGAGGGGCGACGCGCGCTGGTCTTCTCGCAGTTTACCGAATTGCTCAAGCTGGTGCGTGCTGAACTTGATACGCGCAAGATCCCGTACGCCTATCTCGATGGCCGCACACGCAACCGCCAACAGATCGTCGAACGCTTCCAGGCCGGCGATGGCCCACCATTCTTTTTGATCAGCTTGAAGGCGGGCGGCGTCGGCCTGAATCTGACCGCCGCCGACCACGTACTCCTGCTCGACCCGTGGTGGAACCCGGCCGTCGAACAGCAGGCGATCGACCGCACGCACCGCATTGGCCAGGATCGGCCGGTGTTTGTGCAACGTTTCGTGACGCGCGACAGCGTCGAGGAGAAAATCATGGCGCTGCAGGGGCGCAAGCGCGAGCTGGCCGAGCAGCTGGTGGCGGCCGAGGCAAGCGGCTTTAAATCACTCACGCGTGATGATATCGAGGTGTTGTTCTCGTGATCCGTTTGGTAGTAGCGACCGCGCTCGGCGTGAGCCTCCTGCTGATGCCCGCCACCGCCCGCGCGCAAACCGTGGCCGAGTTGCAGCTTGGCAGCTCGGGGCAGGGGCGGCCGATCACCGCGATCCGTGTGGGCGACGGGCCGCGCAAGCTGGTGATCGTCGGCGATACGCACGGGTTCCCCGAGGCCAACACCTATGCACTGGCGACACAACTGGCGGCCCATTTTCGCGCAAATCCGGGCGAGGTGCCGCCCGCAGTGCGGCTGTATATCATCCCGACGCTCAACCCCGACGGGCTGGCGCTCGGCACACGCTTCAACGCGCGCGGTGTCGATCTCAACCGCAACATGAATACCAACTTCGATACGTGCCCGGAGAACGACTGGCGGCCGACGGTCTTTGGTGCCTATGGTCTGATCGCCGACACCGGCGGGCCGTACGCCGACAGCGAAGTCGAGAGCCGCTTGATTCGCACGTTTTTACTCGATGCCTCGGCGGCGATCTTTCTGCATTCGGCGGCGGGCAACGTGTTTCCGGCAGAATGCGCGCACGCACCCTCGATCGCGCTGGCGCAGGCATATGCAGCCGGGGCGGGTTACCGCTACGCGCGCCGTTGGGAGGCGTATCAGATCACGGGTGGTATGCACGATTGGGCCGGCAGCCTGGGGATCGCCGCGATCATCCCCGAACTCTTGACGGGCGAATTACCCGAATTCGCACAAAATTTGAGCGGTGTGCGCGCGGTGCTCGCCAGTGCCGCCGAACTCGTGCCAGCTGTGGAGGATGTGCTGGTCGACGGCCAGCCGATCCCGGCGCCGATCTGGCGCTACTGGCGGATGCACGGCGGCAGCGCACGGTTTGGGCCGTTGCTGGCTGCCCCCGAGCGCCAGGGGCCGCTGGTGCGCGTGCGGAGCGCCAATGCGCTGCTGCTCTATGATGCACGACTGGCCGACACACCCGGTGTCGTGCAGGCCGCCCCGTTTGCGGCCCCGATCCCCGCGCTGGCCGCCCCGGCGGAGGAACCAGCGGCGTTTGCGGCGTTTTATGCGCGCGAGGACGGGCCAACGATACTGGGCCTGCCGCTCGGCAGCGCCTACCACGCGCGTGATGCCAGCGGCCTGCTGCGGATTTTGCGCGTCTACGAGCGCGGCGTGCTGGCGTATGATCCGGCGAGCGACACGGTGTACCCCGAACCAATCGTCTGGCAGGAGACACTGCGCACAGCTGCTGCCGCCCCGACGCGCGCCGCGCAACTGCGCTGATGCGGATCGCGATCGCCCAACGGCTGACGCTCGCTCACGGCGTACGCGGTGGCATGGAGACGCAGGCACACAGCCTGGCCAGCGGGCTCGCGGCGCGCGG
>JAYUYF010000807.1:0-6332 GCA_043752605.1 Roseiflexaceae bacterium | reverse complement strand
AGTATATGCTACCGATACTGGTTTGTCAATATCTTGCCAATCTTTTGCAACACCCCCGCAGCGCCGCTACCAGACCTGTCATCCAATTTGTGCTGCCTCCTGACCAAGCAATTGCTGCAGCGTACCAAGCATCACGCCTGTACAGGTTACACCCGAACGCAGCTTAATCAGGACGATCGCATCATCTTTTGGCATGCGGATCACGACCTGATCATCGCCAACGCTGGTGCACAGCACCTCATGTACCTGTTGCATCAGCGCCACCCCACGCTCGAAATCCGTAATCGCCGGTAGCGCAATTTGTAGGATGCGCGCCGCCGCAACGGGTATACCGGCAGCCGGTGCGGCCGGTTCGGGGGCATGACCGTTGGTGGCGGGTTTGACCCGTGGCTTGATCACCGATGTCGGCGAGATCGGCGCGGCGGGCGGCGCAGCCGTGGGTGCCTGGGGCGGCGCGGCGGGCACCGCAGACGTGGGCGGCGCGGCCGTGGGTTCAAGCTGATCAAGGTTCATCGCGGCGGGTACCTCCGGTAGTGTAGCGGCCACAGGTGCGGCAGCCGCCGTCGCCAGCGGACGCGCGCCTTCCAGCAGCAGCTGTATTTTGTCATCACGGCGGCTACGATCGACTTTGGCCGTCACGATCAGCAACGCATCTTCGTGGAGCAGATCCTTGAGTTTCTCGTAGCTTTTTGGGAAGGCGACGATCTCGAATGCGACGCCGGTATCATCTTCAAACATCGCGGCCAGCATCGCATCACCTTTTTTGGTGGTCACACGCCGTGCACCAGTAAGCTTGCCTGCAAAGGTGCGCACTTCACCGACCATCTCGTCATCGAGCCGATCAAGCGTCGTCATCCCGCTGCGATCAATCGCTTCGAGCGCACGGCCAAGTGGATCAGGCGCAAACGTCAATCCGAGCAATTCTTTCTCCCAGCCGAGTTGCTCTTTCTCCATCTCGTCGGTCTCGACGATCATGGGCAACGGCACTGCTGCAACAGTAATGCCACCGGCATCGCCACCACCAAATGCATCGAACATGCTCACCTGGCCGGTCTCGCGCGCTTTCTGCGCATCAATCCCCGCGCCGAGCGCCTGGTCGAGCACGGCGAGTTGCTGGCGGCGGCTGCCAGGCAGCGTATCCATCGCGCCACACTTGATCAACGCTTCGAGCACGCGCCGGTTGAGCGCGCTATAGGGCACCCGGTCGCAAAACGATTCGAGGCTAGCAAACGGCCCACCGCGCTGGCGCTCGGCGATAATCGCCTCGACCGGCCCCGCGCCGATCGTTTTGATCCCCGCCAGCCCAAACAGAATCCCGCGCGTGACGCCCTCGTCAAACGTAAATTCGCGGATCGCAAATTCAAAATCGGCCGCATTGACATCCGGCCCGGCCACGATCACACCACGATGGCGGCATTCGCTCACCGCTTTAGCGATATCCTCGGTGATACCTCCCGCGCCCTTGAGCACAGCGGCCATATATTCGACCGGGTAGTTATTTTTGAGCCAGGCAGTCTGATAGCTGAGCTGACCATACAGCGTGCTATGCGGCCGATTGAAGCTATAGCCCGCGAACGGCTGGATGAGATCCCAGAGCGTATCGGCCTGCGCCTGCGTTAGCCCGTTTTCGCTACAGCCGGTCTTAAAGCGCGGCTCCTCCGAGGCCATCAGCGCGCGGTCTTTCTTGCCGATCGCCTTCAGCACGATATACGCGCTGCCGAGCGTATAGCCCGCAATCGCCTGGAGCAACTGCATGATCTGCTCCTGGTACACGATCACGCCGTAGGTATCTTCGAGGATCGGCTTGAGGATCGGGTGCAGAAATTTGACCTCACGCGGGTGGTTTTTGTTGTAGATATAGGTCGGGATCTGCTCGATCGGCCCCGGCCGGTACAGCGCCACCATCGCGTACAGATCGTCTACCCGCGTCGGCTTGAGCTGCACCAGATAGCGCGTCATGCCCGCCGATTCCATCTGGAAGACGTTAGTCGTCTCGCCGCGGCCGAGGCTCTCAAAGGTCTTTTTATCATCGAGCGGGATGTCGGTCAGCTCGATCGTCTTGCCGGTCGTGTGCGCGATATACTGGAGCGCGTCCGCCACCACCGAGAGGTTGGTCAGACCGAGGATATCCATCTTGAGCAAACCGATCTTGGCGAGCGTCGGCCCTTCGAACGCCGCCATGACCTGGTTTTCATCCTTGTTGGTGCGTTGCAACGGCACAAGCTGGTCGAGCCGGTTGCGGCTCACCACCACGCCACACGCGTGTGTGCCGACGCTCTTCATGCGGCCTTCAACCTTGCGCGCGCGGTTGATGATATCCTGCGCTACCGGGTCACTCTCGTAGAGCGCCTTGAGCTCGGCCGATTTTTCGAGCGCCTGCGCGATCGTGATCCCGGCTGGCAACGGCGGCACCAGCTTGGCGATCTTGTCGACATCGCCAAGCGGGATATCGAGCGCGCGGCCGACATCGCGGATCGCCGCTTTTGCGCCGAGCGTGCCGTAGGTGATGATCTGTGCGACATTCTCGCGGCCATATTTGTTGGCAATATAATCGAGGATCTCGCCACGGCGGCTGTCGGCAAAATCGGTGTCGATGTCGGGCATCTCGAGCCGCTCGGGGCTCAGGAAACGCTCGAACAACAGCTTGTTGGCCACCGGATCCACATCCGTGATCCCCAGGCAGTACAACACCAGCGATGCACCTGCCGAACCGCGCGGCAGACACGGGATGCCGTGCGAACGCGCATACTTGACGTAGTCCCACACGATTAGCATGTAATCAGGGAAGCCGGTCTTGTTGATCACGTCGAGTTCATAGCTCAGACGCTCGATATACTGCGGCTGCGGGTTGCCAGCAAAACGCCGCACCATGCCTTCCTCGCAGACAAATTTGAGATATGACGCGGCATCGTGGCCGGGCGGCAAACCAAATTCGGGCAACTCGACGCGACCAAAATCAAGCTTGAGGTCGATCGAATCAGCGATGCGGCGGGTATTTTCGAGCACATTGGTACCATAACGACTGTGCAGCGCCCACATATCATCGCCCGACATGATATGGTAGCTGTCGTCCATCGCCATGCCGCCCGCGCAAAACTCTTTGTAGGTCTGGTTCATGCCCATCGCCATCACCAGCTTCTGCGTCTCGAGATCCTCACGGCGCACAAAGTGCGTGTCGGCAGTGGCGACCAGTGGGATGCCCAGATCCTTTGCAATCCCCACCAGCACATCGTTGATCTCATCGAGTTCGGGCGTATTGGCGTGGCGTTGCAACTCGAAGAAATAGCGCTCGGGGCCAAACAGATCGCGGTAGCGCGCGGCGGTCGCGATCGCTTTCTCACGTTGGTTGCCCTGCACGTGTTGGATAATCTCGCCCGCAATACACGACGAGGTCGCTATCAGCCCTTCCTGGTGCTCGGTGAGCAACTCCCAGTCGATCCGCGGGCGCGCAAAAATGCCGCGGCCCATGCCCTCGAGATGCGCGCGCGTCGTCAGCTTCACCAGGTTGCGGTAGCCAACTTCATTTTGTGCCAGTAACAACAGATGGTAGTAGTTCTTGGTGCCTTTTTGCATCGGGTCAGTGCGGCTGTTGGGTGCGATATAGGCTTCCATGCCGATGATCGGCTTGATGCCCGCCTTCTTCGCCGCCGTGTAAAACTCCATCGCGCCATACATCACGCCGTGATCGGTGACCGCGATTGCGCCCATCTCCAGCTCCGCCGCGCGCTCGGCAATACCCTTGGTCGTCGCGTAGCCATCGAGCAGGCTATATTCTGAATGTACGTGGAGATGGACAAAGTCTTTCATTTGGCTTCCTGTCGCGAGATTGTACCAAAAAAGTCTTTACACATAAGATGCAGAAATGTTATGACGAGTAGTGAGCCACAAAGCCATGCTGCTGCTGTAGAAAGATTATAACATAGCGCGCGGACGGCGGATTGGCATTTGGCTGAGGTGTAAGCGTTTTTCTGCGATTGCGCAGCGCTACGTAGGAATATGCTGGGTGCGATAGACAGAAACGGTCAACACCTGTATCATTATCACAAAAGCGCTCTGGTACGACGAGGCAGGCTATGTATATCTCGCAACGACAGGTCGCGACCGCACTCCAGACGCTGATGATCATCGGGCTGGCAGCAATTTTGACAAACAACCTGATCGTCGGTTCGCAGCCAATTTCGAACCTGGTGTTTCTGGTAAGTCTGCTGGTGGCGATCGGGCTGTTGGTGGTGCATCTGCGCAAGTGGCAGCAGAGCGAGATCGCGATTCTCGCAATGGCGGTCGTGGTGTGTGGTATCACACCCACGGCATTTACCCTTGATCGCAACAATGTGCTGGCGATGTTGATCCCGGCGATCTTTGCGCTCATTTTTGGCAATGCCGCGTGGGTGCTCGGCGGATCACTTGCCGCGCTCGCGATCTTCCTGACGCGCTGCGCGATTGTCGCCGTGCAGACTGGTGCCAATTTTGTCGAGCAGGTGAATCTGACACTGCCGCCGGTTGTGCTATTGCTGATGGCGATCGGCGGGATGACGCTGGCGCGCCTGGTGACCGACAACGCCGTGGCTGATGCGCGCGCCAATGCCGGTCGCGTCGTCGATTCGCTGGCGCAGGCCGAGCAACGATCCAACGAACTCGCGGAACTGACGCGCGCGCAAGACGCACAGATCACACGGCAACAGACCCTGCTGGAGCTGGTTGATACGCTCGAAACCCCGACGGTCGAGATCGCCGAGGGGGTGCTGTTTGCACCGATCGTCGGTAATCTGGATGACCAGCGTTCTGGCAGGTTGACCGAGCGCCTGCTCGCAGCAGCGCATCGCCGCCGCACACGGCTGGTGATCCTCGATATCTCGGGCGTCGCGATGATCAACATGGCGGTGGCACGTGCATTGCTGAACACCGCGCAGGCGCTGCGATTACTGGGCTGCGAGGTCGTCATCAGCGGCATCTCAGCTACCGTCGCGCTGACGCTGACACAACTCGATTCAGATCTCCATGGTATCACGACGGTACGCAGCCCGCAGGAAGCGATCAAACGCTACGTGCGGCTAGGAGTCTAACAATGTGCGGCGGTGTACGATTTACCTATGACCCTGCGCAGCGCACGGCGCTCAGCGAGTACTATTCCGATTCACAGCTTGCTGGCTTTGCGGCACGCGGTACCGTCGAGAGTGTCTTCTGGCAACCACGCCCGCTGCTGCCGGTGGCCGAAGCCGACTCGATCCGTGTGCTCCCGTGGGGCAACCGCGATACACAGTCGCCGCTGCCGGCCACCGGCTGGATCCGCAACGAGAGCCTGGTGGCCGGCAAATGGGATCGGTGGCGGCCCCAGCCGGTGGTCATTCCCGCGCTCCAGGGTGTCGAGAAACAGGTCTGGTTTACCATTAATCGGGGGATTGCGGGCTGCCTGGTATATCACAACGATGTTGCCCATATCTACATGTTGACGCTCGACGCCGATCCCGCGTTTCATGCTTTGACCGGTCATGACCGTATGCCCGCGCTGATCGATCAGGTGGTGATCACCCCGATTGATGTGGTGCCCTATCAGCCGGGGTTATTATGAGTATTACTCGCCGCAATGTGACGCTTGGTTTCTTCATCGTATTACTCATAACGGCCGTGGCCGTGATTGCCGATCAGTTGCTACGGCGTGACTTGAGTCTGATTGGTGTCACGGTCTCTTCGCTGGTGCTACAATCCGCGCTGCTCTTTGGCTACCTGCGCGGGTTTGCAGCAGCGCCGATCATTCTGACGGTGTTTATTACGATCGCACAGTCTTTTGTTGGCGGGCCGGAGATATCGTTTTACCTGATTGTGCCACCTGCAGTGGCACTTGTGCTGGCACCGCTTGCCTGGGTACCTGCGACGGCAATCATCACGTATGTCGTAACACTCGTCCGCGCTGATTTTGCAGGGCCGCTCGCCAGTCCGGGAACAATCGTGGTCTTTGTGCTGATCATCGCAGCCATGGTGTTCAGCCGATTGACGACCGAAAACGCGCTCCGCGAAGCCCGGCTCAACGCACAGGAGGCGAGCGATGCACGCCAGCGCGCTGAACAGCAGGCGGCAGAGATCACAACCACCAATGCGAAACTCGCCAGCCAGGTCGATGAGCAACAACGGCTGCTCGAGCTGGTGACGACGCTCGAGACACCAGTCGTCGATCTCGCGGCGGGCGTGCTGCTGGCACCGATCGTCGGTCAAATCGATACCCGCCGCTCGCAGGATCTGCGCACGCGCCTGCTCGAACGGGTACACAGTAGCCGCGCGCAGCTGGTTGTCCTCGATATCGGCGGTGTGACATCGGTGGATACCTATGTTGCGCG
>JAYUYF010000806.1:0-2497 GCA_043752605.1 Roseiflexaceae bacterium | reverse complement strand
GGTGGCAATGCGCGCGGGGCTCGGCGACGCAGCGACCGAGGCGTTTATTCGCGGGCTGCTCGCCAATGAAACCCAGTTTTTTGGTAGCCACACCGATGTGCGCAAGGCGGTTGGTGCGGGCGAACTCAAGCTCGGGCTGGTCAATCATTATTATTATCATCTTTCAAAAGCTGAGGGCGCGCCGGTCGGGATTATCTATCCCGATCAGGAAGATGGTGGCTTGGGTTTGATCGTCAATTCGACCAATGCTGGTATGGTCAAAAGTGGGCCCAACCCGGCAGCGGCCCGGCTGTTTGTCGCATTTATGCTCTCTGCTGAAGGGCAGCGTGTGTACGCCGAGCAGAATTTTGAATACCCGATCGACGATGATGTCGCGCTCGCAACTGGTGTGCCGCCCTTGAGCGGCTACCGGCGCAACGCGATCACGCTGAAGACGATGTGGGATGATCTCGAGCCGACAAAGGCGCTGGCGCAGGCGGCGGGGTTGCCGTGATCCAGCACCACACGCGTGGGGTGCCAGGCGCGCCCCGCGCGGTTTGATCCCCAATTGACGACATCACGCACGCATTATCGTGGGCTGGTGCTGCTCGCGCTGCCGGTCAGCCTGCTGGCGGCGCTGCCGCTCGTCTATATCGTCGTGCGTGCAGCCGATGCGGATCAGGATGTCTGGCGGCGGTTGTGGTCGGGCCAGATCCCGTTGTTGCTGGCGAATACCCTCACGCTGATGCTCGCCACCGTTGTGTTCAGCGCGCTGCTCGGCGTGGGTGCCGCCTGGCTCGTCGAGCGCGCCGCGATCCCGCGCCCCGGTCTGTGGCGCGTCTTGCTGGCATTGCCGCTCGCCATCCCGGCGTATGTGGCGGCGATTTGCTGGTTGATCGTGCTGCGCCGCGGTGGGCTCGTCGATCGGCTGGCGCTCGAATGGTTTGCGATCCCGCGCGGCGAAGTACACTTGCCACCGATCACCAGTCTGGTGGGTACGGCGATCATTATTGGTCTGTGTGTGTTTCCCTATGTCTTTTTGCCGGTCGGCGCTGCGCTCCGTGCGCTCGATCGTTCGCTCGATGAAGCGGCACGGCTCGCGGGCCGCAGCCGCTGGTCGACGGTCTGGCGCGTGACGTTGCCACTGCTCGCCCCGGCACTGGTGGCGGGTACCCTGCTGGTGGCGCTGTATGCGCTCGCGGATTTTGGCACGGTATCGATGTTGCGTCAGCGCACCTTTACGCTGGCGATCTTCCAGCAATTTAGCGGGCAGATCGACCGCTCGGCGGCGGCGATCCTGAGTTGTGTGCTGGTGGCACTTGCGTTGCCGCTGATCATTGGTGCGGGCTGGATCGCCCGGCGCGAACGCCAGATCGCACGGGTGCGCTGGCAGCCGCGGCCGCGGGTGGCGCTTGGCCGCTGGCGGTTGCCCGCGCTGCTGGCGCTCGGGCTGCTGGTATTTGCCTCGCTTGGTGTCCCGCTGCTGGTGCTGGGCGGGCTGACGATCCAGGGCTGGCTGTTTCCGACCCGCGCCGATGCGATCTGGTCGCTCAACAGCGCCGGGCTCTGGCGTCAGAGCATGCAGAGTGTCGTGCTGGCAGCGCTGGCGGCCACCGGCGCGACGCTGCTGGCGCTGGCACCGGCGCTGATCGCGGTGCGCGCGCCCGGCCGCTGGAGTTCACTATTGCTGGCGCTCTGCCAGAGCCCGTTTGCCCTGCCGGGTGTGATTATCGGGCTGAGTTTTGTGTTGCTGCTCAACCGCTGGCTGCCGTTTGTGTATGGTACGGTCTTCGCCCTGCTGATCGGCGTTCTCTTCCGTGTGCTGCCGCAGGCGGTGGCGGCAAACGAGGTGGCGCTGCGCGGGGTGGCACCCCAGCTTGATGAAGCCGCGCGCACGCTCGGCTGCTCGGCTGCGGCGGCCGTGCGGCGCGTGACGCTTCCCGTCGCGGCACCCGGTATGCTGGCAAGCTGGGTGCTGGTCTTTGTGACGGCGATGAAAGAACTGCCGACCGCGATGCTATTGCGGCCACCTGGCTTTGATACCCTGCCGGTACGCATCTGGGCCGCTGCCAGCGAGTCGGTGTACACGCAGGCTGCTCCGCCGGCGTTCGCGCTGATTATCGTGACTGTCGTCATGTTGTTGTTGATCACGCGCCAGCACGCGGGGATCGAGAAGGTACTCTAACGTGAAACACGCCGAACCAGCGATCGTGCTGGAACACGTGGTACGCCAGTTTGATCGCGTGTGTGCCGTCGATACCGCGAGCCTGCGGGTTGCGGCGGGCGAGATGATCGCGATCCTCGGGCCGAGCGGATGTGGCAAGACGACACTGTTGCGGCTGATCGCAGGGCTCGATCGGCCCGATGCGGGCGCGATCTGGATCGGTGGCCGGCAGGTGGCGGGCGCGGGCATCTGGGTGCCACCCGAACAGCGGGGCGTTGGTCTGGTCTTTCAGGATGGTGCGCTCTTTCCGCACCTGACGGTTGGCGAGAATATCACCTTTGCCCTCGGTCAACT
>JAYUYF010000805.1:0-6338 GCA_043752605.1 Roseiflexaceae bacterium | reverse complement strand
CCGGTACGCCCGCTGGCTTTGCTGTGGTGCGCGCCGCGCGCGACCAGCTGCTGGCACTCGGCGCGCGCACGCTCGCGCCGTGCCCGCACGATCTGCCGTGCCCGCTAGCCGATGACTGGTGTCATTTTCCCGAACGAATCGTGCGCCCGGCATTCACGCGGCGCGCGCGCGGCGCGTCGTCGCCGTACGAAGATGCCAAGTACGCCTATGCCGCGATGGCGCGCTTCGCCGCCGAGGTGCCGATCGCGGCGCGCGTATTGCGCGAGCCATTCGCCAACAAAGCCTACGCCGAGGCGCAACTCTGCACCGCAGACGGGATCAGCACTGCACGGGCATCCAGACGCGAGCGCGCCGCCTACGATGCGATCGCCGAGCTCGTGTGGGGTGAGACCTGCTGACCTGCCCGTACCGCGAGCCACGCCCCGGCCAATTGGGCAGGGCATCACGGCATACGCTGTGCTACAGTGATGGTGTGAAAGCTTCGCAACAGGAGGGGAAAATGAACGATCGCTGGGAGTACCGCGTCGTGTTCAATGATAGCTGGCGGCGGATCTCGGTCGAAGGTGCAGAGACGCATCCCGAGGAGGGCGAGCGCGCAAGCGCATTTGGCCGCCGGATGCTCAACAGTATGGGGATCGAAGGCTGGGAACTGAGCGCCGTCCACCCGACGATGCCCGGCCAGGCCTATTATATCTTCAAGCGGCGGCTGACCGATGGCAACGAGCCCGACATGACCGTCGTGCGCCGCAGCGAGGAGCAGCCCGCGAGCGCGCCCGCCGCAGTGCCGACCTCGGGCGAGACATACACGATCTAACGCTGACCTCTCACCACCGGCCCCGCTCTCATACCGGGAGCGGGGCCGGTACGGACGCAGCATGCTGCGTCCCAACACATTCCCCCCAGCCTACTCTGCCATACCGGGAGCGGGGAACTTCATCGTTTCATCCACGAAACTCGCCGCGCGCCACTGGCGGTATATAGTGCTCCAGATCTTCGTCTGCCAGCTGAACGGTACGTTCGAGCTCGGCGGCGCGGTAGAGCGCCATGAGCATCTCGACAACCGCAACGCCATCGGCGAATGTCTCGATCGGCGCTATCCCCTTGCGGAAACACTCGACCATATGGCGGTTCTCTTCGGTGTAGCCATAGATCCCGGCTTCGTCTTCGAGCACCGGCATCAACCCCTGCTCGGCATTTTGCTTCTCGACCAGATCCTCGCCCTCGCTGCCGCTGATCTGTCGTGAGAGAAACACGCGCAGTTCGGTGTTGAGTGTACTCAATTCCATCGCATATTCGGGGCCGAGCAGTTCGATCTGGATGCGAAGACCGGGGCCAACATACGCCCACGAGGTGCTACATTCGATGATCAGCTTGTTGCCGTCTGTATCGACGAGCACCAGCGTGCCGCGCGCAAAATCCTCGGCCGGGCGGCGCGTATAATCGACTTCCGCACCCATCATCGCGCTGAGCTTCGCGGCATATTCCGGGCGCGCCCACTTGAGCGTGGCGATCGTCGCGCTCGCGCTCACCAGCCGCAGCGTCTCGCGGCGCTCGCCGGGTGCGGTCAGTAAGTAGCGTGCGACCTCGACACTGTGGCACATCATATCCGAGAGTACGCCACCGCCCTGCTTTTCACCCTGCCAGAACCACGGCTTGTGCGGGCCGCTGTGCTCCTCGGAGGCGCGTGCGAGGTAGGGCCGACCGGCGGATGGTACCCCACGCCGCCAGATGATATCCTTTCCGCGCCGCACCGCAGTGGAGAAGACCTGATTTTCGAGGTAGCCGTGGTTGAGGCCGGCATCTTCGGCCAGCCGCAGCATCTCGCGTGCCTCGGCGAGCGTGCGTGCCAGCGGCTTCTCGCACGCGACCCCTTTGAGCTGCGCACGGCCACTTGTGACGGCGGCGTGAATCGCCTGCATCATCGCGATCCGGGTATCGTTTGGGCCAAGGATCCAGACGGCATCGACATCGCCCGAGCATATCAGCGCATCGACCGAATCAAATGCATGGCACGGCCCAAGTTCGAGCGCATTGACGCGCGCCGTCAGCGCCTCGCGGTTGGCCGCCGTCGGACTGTAGACCCCCGTCACCACAACGTTGCGCACGCCGAGGAGTGCCTGCACGTGAAATTGTGCGATAAACCCGCTGCCGAGCAGCCCGATACGTAGCGTCATGACGTTTCCTCCGGTACAGGATCAGCAATGGGCATTGGTGCCAGCACCTGGTCGAGAAAAATCGTCACCAGTTGTGACTCGAAGTGGATGCCCGCCTGCTTGCGGAGGTAGGCGCGCACCTCGGACTCGGGCCAGCCGCTGCGATACGGTCGGTCGCTGTTGAGCGCATCGTAGACATCGACAATCGCAAAAATGCGCGCTGCGAGCGGGATCTCTTCGCCACGTAGCTGGCGCGGGTAGCCGGTGCCGTCCCATTTCTCGTGGTGGCAATACGGGATATCGAGCGCTGGATGCAAATAATCGATCGGGGAGAGCATCTGGTATGCATACGCCGTATGCTGGCGCATCTCGGCCATCTCGTCTTCCGTCAGGCGGCCCGGTTTGCGCAGGATCTGGTCGGGGATCCCAATTTTGCCAATATCGTGCAGCAGTGCGCCGCGGCGAATATGGATTATCTCCTCGTCGGGCACGCCGATGGTGCGCGCGAGCGTGATCGTCAGCTCGGTGACGCGCCGTGCGTGGCCTTCGGTCTCGTAGTCGCGCAGCTCGAGCGCGCGCGCCCAGCCTTCGAGTGTCGCATCATAGGCGTGGGTCAGATCAGCGTTGAACCGTTGCAATTGTAGCTCGGAGCGGGCGCGCTCGGTGAGCAGCCGCCGGTAGCGGTTGAGCTGGGTGATCGTCCGCACGCGCGCCGCGAGCTCGACGCCATCAAACGGCTTGGAGACAAAATCATCCGCGCCACAGCGAATGCCGACCAGCCGCGTCGTACGATCTTCCATCGCGGTCAGCATCACGATCGGCACTTCGGCCAGCTCGGGGTTATTGCGGATCGCACGGCAGACCGCGAAGCCGTCCATCTCGGGCAACATAACATCCAGCAAAATGAGATCGGGCTTGAGGCTGGCTGCGAGCGCAAGCGCCTCGGCACCATCGGCGGCAAACGCCAGCGCGTGCCCCTCACCAGCCAACAGCGCAGCCAGCGTGCCGCGAATACCAGGGTCATCATCGACGATCAGGATCGTGGTGCGCGCTTCGACCGGGAGTAAGCTCGGTTGCTGGCGGATCAGTGGTTCGCTGCTGACACTGCGGGCACCGCGCATGCTGGCCAGCGGCGGCAGCGAATCCTGCGCATCGATACGGGCGCGATCCTGGTCGATCGGCGTCCACGGCAGCGTCAAACGAAAGGTGCTGCCCACATCTGGCTTGCTCGTCACCAGGATATCGCCGCCGTGCAGGCGGGCGAGGTAGCGCGCCATCGTCAGCCCCAGCCCGCTGCCAACCGAATGGCGCGCGAGTTCGCTATCAACCTGCTGGAACGGCTGAAAAATGCGCTCGATATTGTCTGGCGCAATGCCGATACCAGTATCAGCGACGGCAAAAACCACCGTGCGTGTCGTATCGTCGATCGTCGTCGTCAGTTGGATCGTACCACCCACCGGTGTAAATTTGACCGCGTTGCTCAGCAAGTTGACCAGAATTTGCTTGATCCGGCGCTCGTCGCCCTGCATCACACCGGCGTGAATATCGATATCACCGCTCATCGCGATCTGCTTGCGATCGGCACCAGGTGTGACCATACGCAGCGCCGAACGCGTCACCACGCCGACCGAAACCGGCCCGATGATCAGTTCGAGCTTCTCCGATTCGGCGCGTGCATAATCGAGCAGGTCGTTGATCAGCGAGAGCAGATGCGTGCCGCTCTCGGCGATTGTGCGCAGCGAATCGAGCTGCGTCTCGTTCAGTGGCCCGAGAAACTCGCGCAATAGCGCCTCGCTGAGCCCGAGCACTGTTGTCAGCGGCGTACGCAATTCGTGCGTCATGGTGGCGAGGAACTCTTCGCGCGCTTTCATCGCGCGCACCAGTTGCTCGTTGGCCACCACAAGCTCTGCGTTGCGCCGCGCGATCTGCTCCTGGAGCAGCCGAAGCTCGTTGCGCTGCTGCGAGAGCCGCTGCTCGACCACCCCGGCCTCGGTGACATCCTCGACAAGATGCAAAATCCCCACGACCGTGCCGCCGTCATTGCGGTATGGCAGCGAGACCATACTCAGGTAGCGCGGCATGCGCGCAGTCACATCGCGCGTGACGCGCGGCAACTCGAACCGTTCGAGCCGCTCGCTGAGCAGGCTGGCAAGCATCTCTTCCGAGCCTACTAACTCGGGAACGAGATCGTACAACGTCTGGCCGACAAACGCACTGCTTGCACCCAGCAGCATAACACTGCCGTGCATCTCGACGATCCGCAGATCGGTGTCGGTGACCACATACGCGATGCGCCGCTCGTCCAGAATGATAGCTGCGATGCGAGCTTCCGAGATTTGCATACTGCCCGTCCTGCTGCTGCAAGTGGTGCTACGTTGCGCCGAGCGGTCGTATCCAGAGTTTGAGTACCCAGCCCACGGCAGTGACACCAGACTGTTCGGTGAGCAACACGCGCACCTGGTACCAGTCGTTCTGCTCGCCAAGGATCTCGACGCGTGCGCCGAGCGGTGCGATGATCGGCGTGCGAATTCCATCGAGTGAGGGACTATCGCGCAGGTAGACATTTCCCTGCATCTCGCCCGCGCCGCGCCAGTCGCGCAGCGGCACGGTGGCGGTCGTTGTCGGCTGGGGCGTGAACGTCGGCTGGGGCGTGAACGTCGCCAGTACCACGACTGCGGGCTGCGCACTCAGATTTGCAAAGCGCCGCTCGACGCTGGTAAGCCACCAGGCACAGCCAAATAGCGGCAGCAGCGCACAGATCGCCAGCCCGCCGAGGATCGCGCGCTGCGCGGACGAGAGCCGGCCACGCGCGGCTGGTGGCGCTGCAGTGCGGCGCGGCGCAGGCGCTGCGGTGGGTCTGCCGTGCTCGACAATCAGCAATGGCCGCAGCCGCGTCTCGACATCGCTGACGAGTTCGCTATCTGATCCATCAAACGTCAGCAACCGATCATACAATTGCTCCTGCAGCGTATCGAGGAGTGCTGTCAGCCGTGCACGAAAATCTATCGGCTCGACGCCCTCGATCACCGCAGCGATATAGGCGCTGCCGCCAGCTTCGAGCAGAATGCGACGATCTTCGTACTCGATCGCACCCAGTTCGCCATTGTCGCCACGGCCAAACGCATCGCGCGCAAATGTGCGAATGGCAGTCAGCATCCCGCTCACGACATCGCTATCCGGCCGCACATCACCGCCGCTGACATACGCGATCAGGATCCCCGACTGCCGCTGGATCAGAAACACTTCGCTGACGGTGAATGGTAATGCCGCGCGCAGCCGATATTCGCCATCGCTTAGATCGGCGTCTGCCGCGTGGGCACGCAATTCGGCGGCTTTACGGCCGCGCACCCGCCCATCGACGTTGCGCGCCAGCCCGCGAAATGATTCGGTGACCGCGCGGTTGATCATCGGCCCGATCGCGGGGTAGAGCGCCTCGACGAGCGTCTCGCGCGATTCGTAGACCTGGCGGCGGAGCGATTCGAGCACCGCAGGTGTGAGCGCCTGCGCGTAGACCCCGGGCGCGGCGGCGATCTCTTCAGCGAGGATATCAGCAATCAGCGGCGCGATCCGGTCAGCGAGGATATCGGGTTTGAGGAGCACCCGCCGCAGCTCTTCCATCTGCTGCGCCGCCTCCGGATCTGACGGCGTGTCCACGTTCAGCTACTCCTGGCCAGTTGCCAGCTCGCCGAGCAACGATGTCACCGGGCGGCCAGTCTCGAGCCGGGTTGCGACTTCGATCAGCATCCCAGCTAATGCCTTGCGGTCGACCTTCTGGCCATCGATTCGATCGGCGATCCGGTGCAGATCGGTACGCAGATCATCGTGAGCGGCGCGCACCTCGCGCCAGAGCACTTGCACCGCACGCTCGTGCGTCTCCTGGCGGTCGAGCAATGATGCGCGTAGCGTGCGCAGTTCTTCGCCCTGGCGGTTTAGCAGCGTGCGCAACTCCTCGACCTGCCCGGCGAGCGTCTGGGTTACCTGTTCGACCTGCGTCTGGCCCGCGAGCATCTGCCGCACGGATGTATCGCGCTGCCGCTGGCGCTCCTGCTCGCTACGCAGCTCATCGATGGCGCGCCGGATATCACCGTCGAGGGCGGCGTGTCGCCGTTCGACGGCACGCTCCTGCTCGAGCGTCCGCTCCTGGATCCGCCGCAGATCACCCAGCACACGTTCCTGCTCGCGCCG
>JAYUYF010000804.1:0-6353 GCA_043752605.1 Roseiflexaceae bacterium | reverse complement strand
CCAGTCCATTACAGACCCCGCTGATGATGAAGGCGCCAAACGCGATCCAGAACCCGTTTGGTGGGGTGATACCAATCACCAGTATAAAGACACCCATGACGATCAGTGCCGTGAGCGCGGTGACGATCTTGCGTGGGAAGCCACCCCAGGTGCTGAGCAGCAGGCCGCCGCCCAGGAGCCCCACCGACCACGCGGCCGAGAGCCAGCCAAGCGCAAAGGCACCACCCGCGAAGTGGCCGGTCACCAGCAGAGGCAGGAGCGCGAAGGCGGGCGCAAACAGAAAATTGAGCGCGGCCGAGATCGCCAGCAGCACCAGCAAGCCGCGCCAGCGCGCCACATACCGCAGCCCTTCGCGCAGATCGGTCCAGAGATCGCCGGTGGCAGCGTGTGTGGTATCGCGCGGCGGTTGGGCGAGCCGCACAAACAGCAGCGGCACGATCGCGATCAACGCGGTGACGACATCGAGCAGCATGACGCTGTAGAGCGGCAACAGGCTGAGCACCAGCGCTCCCAGCGGCGGCCCGGCGATCATCGTTGCGCCCTGGAGCATCTGGTTCAGGCCGCCCACACGCGCCAGTTGCGCCTTTGGCACCATCAACGCGATCGATGCCTGCTCAGCGGGTACGTGGAACGCCGCGCAGATCGCGCGTACAAACATCGCCAGATACACGTGCCAGATTTCGAGCGTGCCGCCCCAGAAGAGGAGCGCCAGCGCCAGCGCCGCCAGCGCGCCGATCAAATCCGCGATGATCATCGTCAGCCGCCGGTTCCAGCGATCCACCAGCGCACCCGCGAACGGGCCGATCAGCACGCCGGGCACCACCGCCACCAGCGTTGCGGTCATCAGCACCGTGGCCGAGCCAGTGCTGCTGGTGAGCCACCAGACGAGGGCAAACTGGGCCACCTGGCTGCCGATGATCGAGAAGATCTGGCCAATCCAGATCGGGAAGAAGGTCCACATCCAGCGGCGTGGATGCGTTGTGGGTGCGGTCATGAGATGCTCCTCTACCGGGTGATGTCTACACCTGGCAGCGTAGCCGATGCGCGCGCTGCTGGCTATCCTGTATTCAGGGGATTGCGCATGGGGATTGGCCGGGAGCGCATCCGGTCTCAGCGATCGCCGAGCAGCCCGCGTTCGCGCGCGCTGCGCAACGCGTGTACCCGGCTGGTCGCCGCGAGTTTGGTGTAGATATGCTTGATGTGGCTCTGCACGGTCGAAACCGCGATCGTCAGCTCGGTCGCGATCGTGCGTGCGGTCTTGCCCAGGGCGAGCAGGTGCATAATTTCGATCTCACGCGGGCTGAGGAGCGCCGCATCTGGGGTGGAGTGGTGGGCGCGCGCTTCCTCGCGGAGCAGTCGCTGGGCATATGCACCGGCGGCATCGTTCTGGCTGGCGCTCTGCATGAGCAGCTGGCGGATCGGCGCGCCGTGATCCAGAAACGTGCGAACATAGCCGCCCGGTCTGCCGATCAGCAGCGCGTTGGTGAGGTGGGCCAGCGCGGCGGGTTGGCGCGCGTGCCGGGCGCACACCTCGGCGCACAACAACAACCCGGTGAGCTGGCGTGGTATGCTCGCGCCCGCCAGCGCCAGATCGCACAGCCGGGTGGCCAGCAGCAACGCCTGATCTGCGCGTTCGGTAGCCAGTAGCACGCGCGCGAGGGTACCATACTCATAAAATTTTACGGGGTCGAGCGCTTCTGCGGCGCGCAACCCGCACTCCTGCTCCCAGCTGCGCGCTGCGGCCAGATCGCCGCGGCGCAGCGCAAATGCGGCGTGTACGGCGCGAAATTGCCAGCGGATATAGGCAAACTGGTAAGCCTGCGCCAGGTCGAGCAGCTCTGCTTCCAGCTGCTGGGCGCGGAGGTGTTGGCCGCGCGCCCAGGCGATATCGTGCAGCACAAAACTGCCCTGCAACACGATATCATTGTTCCACCAGTTGCGCCCAAGCGCGGTCGCCTGCTCGGCATACGACTCGGCGGTATCGAGCTGATTGCGCTCGTAGGCCGATGTCGCGAGTGCAATCTGGATGCCACCATAGCGAAACCAGATCGGCATCGTACCGTCGCCGGTGGGGTGCGCCGACCTGGTGAGCAGGCGTTGCATATGCGCCTCGGCCTCGGTCAGCTGGCCGCGCTCGACCAGCAATGAGTGGTGCATACTGATCTGATTCATCGGCTTGATGCCGACCTGATCGGGCGCGCTGCTGCGCTGCTGTGCGTAGAGCGCTGCGAGCTGCTCGACATCGCCAGTCATGACACAGGCATTGTGCATATTGTTGATCAGCAGGCTGCGCGCGAGCGTACGTTGGGTGGGGATCTGTTCGAGCGCCTGTGTCGAGAGCGTGAGCGCCGTCGCGGTATCACCATCGATCCGCACCAGAAACGCGCGCAGACCCAGCACCTCGCCGCGCAGCGCCGCCTGCCGCGCAGGATCATCGGCGCAGGCACCGGTATCGAGCGCGTGCAGCACTTCACTCAGCAACCGCTCGGTGGGCGCACGCTGCACGGTGGCGAGCGAGGCCCAGGCAGCATTCAGCAGCAGTGCCGGGCGGCGGGTGGTGATCGCGTCTGGTAGCTGTGCGATCCAGCGCGTAATCATCTGAATATCGCCCTGTTGCCAGATTACCAGTTCGCCGCCGATCTCGATATCGTCAGCCACACGGGCGAAATCCTGGGCGGCAAACCCGTGCTCGATCGCCTGCTGCCAGCGGTTGTGTGCCCGGTACCAGCTGGCGGCGCGGCGATGCAGCTCATCGGCGAGCGCAGGTGCCTGCTGCTGCAACCGTTGGCGGAGCATCTCGGCAAATAGCTGATGATACCGGTACCAGCGGCGCTCTTCATCCAGTGGTATGAGAAACAGATTGGCGCGCTCGATCTGGTCGAGCATCGCCTGCGCAGCGGTCACGGATAGCTCGGTCAGCGCAGCGCAGCTCTCGGCCGAGAGCTGGTCGAGCACGGCGGTATGCAAAAGAAAGTCTTGCACATCGGCGGTTTGCTCATCGAGCACTTCACCTACCAGATACTCGGCGATCGACCGGTGATTGCCGCGAAACGCCTGCACCCACTGCGCGATCGCGCTGGTGCGCTGGGCATGGCTGGTGCGGAGCGTGATCGTGCGGAGCGCAAGCGCCGCGAGCTGGAGCCCGGCGGCCCAGCCCTCGGTGCGGGTGGCGAGCACGGCACCCGCGGGTGCAGCAAGATCGAGCTGCATGGTATCACGCACAAATCTGGTTGTTTCGTCGGGTGTGAAGCGCAGGTCATCGGCACGCAACTCGGTCATCTGGCCGCGTGCGCGCCAGCGCGCCAACGGTAGTGGCGGGTCGCTCCGCGTGATCAGCACCAGCTGGAAATGTGCGGGTGGCTGGTCGAGCAGCTGGCCGAACGCGTCGTGGATCGCGGTGTGCGTGATCAGGTGATAATCATCGAGCACCAGCCGCACCGGCGCTGCGTATGCTGCGCACCCACGTGCCAGCAACTCGGCGGCGATTGTGGCGCTGGGCAGCTGCTGCCGGATGTAGAGCTGTGCGTCGCGCCAGAGACCCGGGTATGCGCGTTCGAGTGCGGCGAAGACGGTCTGCCAGAACTGCGCGGGGTCATCATCGCGCGCAGTGAGTGCAACCCAGCCGCTCGCTGCCGGGCTGGATGCCAACCAGCGTACGACGATGGTCGTCTTGCCGAAGCCGGCCGGTGCGCAGATCAGCGTGAGCGGCGTGCTGCTGGCCAGCTGCGCCAGCAGCTGTGGCCGCGCCAGCGCACCACTGCGCACCGGCGGCGCGATGAGCCGGGTCCACAGCAGGGTATCGGGCGTGGCGGTGGCGTCTGGCAGCGCCGCAGGTGGTGGGGCGGCGCGCGTGAGTGTTGCGAGTGCGGCATCGAGCCGCGCGCGGTTGAGATCGGCTGCACGGCCCAGATAGATCTTGCGCAGCCGCCCGCCGCTGCGACGGTAGGCGTACCAGTATTGCCCGTTGCGCTGGCGCTCACGGCGCGCGCTCAGCGTGCCCGCCGCCGCCTCGTAGATAAATGCGCGCGTGCTCTCGGCTGCCAGCCACGCGTACCACTCCGCGCTGTCGAGTATGAGCGGTGCGTGCGGTGCCTCCATCGGCACCTGATCGCCGTGGACGCGCAGTGTTTTGCGCGTGCTGCGCGTGGGTGACATGGCTCCTCCCGCAGTTACCTAACGCGGCAGAGTATACCACACGGCGTTAGGTAACTATTGGCGGTGTGGAAGACGACTTCGTGGCCTCGCGCCTTTTTACAATCAGCACCGTGTCACCGTGTCACTCGGTTACCCGGTCACCTGGCGTCTTCGCGCGTGCACCCACTGACCCGGCCAACCCTACGATACTGCCAGTACCGGCTCGGCAGGTGCCTGCACATACTGCTGGGTCAGCAGACGATACGCGCGTAAGCGCAGAGCCAATCGATGATGTAACAGGCGAGCGATGCCAGGCTCGAGAGTGGCACGACCAGTCGTTTGGGATAGCGATCGATCAGGGCTCCAAGGAAGATACCGCTAATCGCAACAGTGGTAGTGAAGATCCCGGCCATGACCGCCGTGGCGATCACCGAATCAAACGTGGTCGGACTCACGCGGTCACCCGGTTACCTCGTCACCTTGTCACGGGCTCTTCACACCACCAGCAACCGCAGACCAGCCACCAGCGTCAGCCACAACGCGATCGCCTCAAAGGTTTGCTGGTCGATACGTGTCACGAGTCGCCGCCCGAGTAATGCGCCAAGCGCAGCGAGTGGCACCAGTGCCAGGCTGATCGGCAGCGATGTGGCGCTGATCGCCCCGCTCGCCACGCCAAATGGCACCTTGAGCAGGTTCACTATAAAGAAATACCACGCCGTCGTGCCTAAAAACGTCAGCTTGGGCAGCCGCATCGCCAGCAGATAGAGCGTCATGATCGGCCCGGCGGCGTTGGCGACCATAGTGGTGAACCCGGCCGTGACACCAGCGAGGATGCCGATGCTGCGCGGCACACTCTGGTCGGCGCGGGTGCCACGGCGGCGACGGATGATCTGGAACACCGCCAGCGCGGTAAGGATGACACCGAGCAGCAAACGGAGGGCACGCTCGTCGAGCCGCCCGAGCGCCAGCGCCCCCGCAGCGATGCCGACGACCGCCCACGGCAAAAGTCGTAGCAGTTGTGCCCAGTCGGCCTGCCGCCGGTAAGCAGCTACCGCAAAACAGTCACCCGCGAGCAGCACCAGCAGCACCGTACCGACCGACTCGCGCGGCGCAAACACCAGCGAGAAGATTGCTACCGCCAGGATGCCCAACCCCGGCACCGCCGTCTTCGAGATGCCGACCAGTAAGGCGGCCAGCGCCGCCAGCGCCCATTGCCACAGCTCCATACGTGTCCTACCCATCGTGGCCGCCACAAATTTGTAGAGCCGAAGCATTCTGAGCGGCTGCAAGCCGCCGAGAATGCTTCGGCCTGGTAATGTCCGCAGTTTGAACGAAGAGATCAGTGCGAAAAAATCCCCTCTCCCCTGGTGGGAGAGGGGCCGAACGGCGCGGGATTAGATCCTTAAAAGAACCCGAGCTCGTCGCGCGCTTCTTGCGTCATCATATCGGGTTTCCAGAACGGTACCCAGACCAGATTGATGCTCACTTCTTCGAGCGCGCTATAGACGGTATTCAACCCGAGTACCTCACGCCGTGCCTGCTCCATGATCTGCGGGCCAGCCGGGCAAGCCGGGGTCGTGAGCGTCATGTTCACATCGACTTTGCGGCCGTCTTCGGTGATATCGACACCATAGATCAGCCCGAGATTGACGATATCCAGCCCGATTTCGGGGTCGATCACATTCTTTAGCGCGCTGCGCACCAGATCTTCATTCAGCATAATTTCCTCATCTCGCGTGTTTGTGTGTATTGTACCACGCCAGATACCCCCTCTCCACAATGGAGAGGAGGCAGGGGGTGAGGTCGGGGTGGTCGCACCCTGGTCACCCCGCCACCGGCTCGGGCTTGCCAAAGCGTACTTCGAGCACACCATCGCGGAACACCGCGCGGTTCGCCGGGCGCTCGGCGAGTGTCGTCGGCAGGATCATATCGCGCTTGAAGTTGCCAATCGTGATAAACAATTCGTCGCCGCGCTTGGTGATGCCCACTTTGCCGATCTCAACGTGCGGCAGCGGCAGCTTCATCAGGTACTCGTCGCCGTCCTTGACGATCTCCTGCGTCGCACCGCGGAAGAAGATTTGCGTCGGGTTGGCGTCGCCAAACAACGCGCGGCCAACCTCGGCCAGATCATCGATACCTTTGACATCGCGCGGGAAGTGCGGTGCCTCCCAGATCGGCAGCGGCGCAAAAATATCGTGGATCTGCGCGCGGTACCCGGC
>JAYUYF010000803.1:0-6364 GCA_043752605.1 Roseiflexaceae bacterium | reverse complement strand
CCTTGCTATGAAATTCGAGACACAGCACACCATCGCCCAGATCGAGCAGGCTGGCGCTGGCGTTGCGCGCCAGTTCCTTGCCCTGCGCGCGCAGATCGTCCAGTACGATCACATCATCGGCTGCCGGGTGCGGCAGAACACCGGTCTGCGCCGGGCTGTAGACACCCGTCACCCGGCCGTGTTCGCGCTGGTAAAACGACTCAACACCGCTCGCCAGCATCGCATCGATCCACGGTGCCACCGCAATCCCGCGCGCGCGCATGAGTTCGGCGGCGGGGCGCACACCCAGCGCGTCCCACACTTCAAACGGCCCCATGTGTTGCGAAAAGCCCCAGCGCATCGCATTGTCGATATCGGCCACGCCATCGGCGATCTCGGGGATACGGCGCGCGCTGTATGCCAGCGTGCGCAGGAGCACTTCGCTGAGCAGGGCACCAGCGCGATCCATGCCGGCATTGGTGATGATAAAGCGCAGCCGCTCGCCCAGATCCTCAATTTTGCGCGCCTTACCCACCAGATCGAAGCGTGGCTTCTTTGGTGCCTCGTGCGTCATCGTTGTCAGCATCAGCGGGTGGAATTCTTTACCAGCCGCGCCGCGCACCTCTTTGTAAAAGCCGATGTTGGTTTTGTTGCCGAGCCACTGCTGCGCCAGCATCTGCGCGAACGCCGCCGGAACGCGAAACATATCGCGCTCTTCGTCCTCAGGTACGGCATCGTACAAATTGCGCGTCACGTGCGCCATGATATCGAGACCGACGAGGTCGATCAAGCGGAACGTCGCCGTCTTTGGGTTGCCGATCAGCTCGCCCGTCAGGCTATCGACCTCCTCGACGCTGTAGCCGTGGTTGAGCGCATAGTTGACCGTCACCTGGCCGGTGTAGGTGAAGATCCGATTGCCAATAAAGTTTGGCCGATCCTTGGCTACCACCACACCCTTGCCCAGCCGTTGATCACCAAACGCGATCATCGTGGCCAGTACCTCCGGGCTGGTATCGGCGGTCGGGATCACCTCGAGCAGATGCAGATAGCGCGGCGGATTGAAGAAGTGGGTGCCGAGAAAATGCTGGCGGAATTCGTCCGAGCGGCCAGCAGCGATCGACGCGATCGGGATACCCGAGGTGTTTGACGAGACGATGCTGCCCGGCTTGCGCACCGCTTCGATGCGCGCCATGAGCTGCTGCTTCGGCTCAAGTTGCTCGACGATCACCTCGACGATCCAATCGGCATCGGCGATCATTTCGAGATGATCGGCCAGATTGCCGATCGCGATCTGACTGCCGCGCTCGGCAACCGCCAGCGCAGCCGGGCGCGCGCGCTTGACCCGATCAAGTCCGGCGCTGACGATCCGGTTGCGCACCACGGGCGACTCAAGTGTCAACCCTTTTGTCTGTTCTTCGGGCAGCAGCGTGGTGGGGGCGATATCGAGTAACACTACCGAAAGACCGGCGTTGGCGCAGTGTGCCGCGATACCGCCACCCATGGTACCCGAGCCGATCACCGCGACTTTGCGGATGTCTCCGCGCATGCTCTCTCCTTTACCGTTAGCGTGTGTTGAGCGGAAGATCCCAGTAATCGAACGTCCGAATCGTGCGAAAGCCGACCGAGCAATACAATACATACGCGTGCGCATTCATCTCGTCAACTTCGAGGAACAATGCACCGTGCGCTCGTTCGTGGTCGATCACCGTCATCAGTGCCTGGCGGCCAAAGCCGCGCCGACGATGCTCGGCGGCGATGCTAAACCCGTAGATATATGCTCGTCCATTGACGATCTGAACATTGAGCGTGCCGATCGGCGTCTCGCCGTGCAGCACCAGATAATATGTGGCACCCGTGTTGCCGCGGATCGTCTCGAGCGCAAACTCCTCGCCCGCGCCCCAGTCTGCCGCGATCAATGCGGCGACGAGCGGCAACTCCGCGGGTGTCGCCTGACGCGCCGTGACCGCGCGCGGCGCGACCGCCGCCACCGCAGACGCGTCAAGTTGCATCACATGTTCAGCGTGCGCCAGCGTAGCTCCGGCACCGCTGAGCAGCGGTCGCGCCGCGCGCGATCCCCGGTCGGCGAGTACCAGCAGCCGCCCGGCAGCCTGCGCCCGGCACTGCTCCTGGAGCGCCACCAGCAGCGCGCGACCAACACCGCTGCGACGAGCAGCGGGCAACACCGCGCCCGTCGCCTCAACGGCCGGGCCACCCCAACCATCGGTGCTGATAAAACCAACGACCACGCCGCCGCGCGTGGCGACGAGATCACCCGGATGTTGTGCGGTGCGCGCCGCCAGTGTCTCCGTGCGCAGCCGCAAATCGATCACGTCGTGCGTCTCGACCGCCGCAACATCTGCGGCATCGAGCCCGGCCGCCGCCAGCGAATGCGTCGTGGTGATAACGAGCGCGGCGTTCAGCGCAGTTCCCGGCTCGAGTAATTGAGCAGACGGCGCGCCACAATCAGCCGATTAATCTGCCCGGTGCCCTCATAGATATCGTTGATGCGCGCATCGCGCATCCACTTCTCAACGAGATGCGTGGTCGAATACCCTTCTGGCCCGAGCAACTCAACCGCCTTCTGCGACACGTAGTTTGCCACCGCGCCAGCCTTGACCTTGCACATCGATGCTTCGAGCGCATTATCCTCGCCAGCGTCCATCTTTGTCACCGCGCGCAGCACAAGTAGCCAGCCCGCGCGCACCTGCGCTTCCATCTGCAACAGGTCGCGTTCGATGGCGCTGAGCAGATGCGGAGCCACGCCGTGACGGATCGTGATACCCTCTTTTTTGAGGAAATCGACGGTGAATTCGAGTGATGCGCGCGCGATACCCATCGCCGAGGCCGCCACCAGCGGACGGGTGGCATCGAAGGTTTTCATCGCACCCTTGAAGTTGCCCGCCGCATCGCCACGCACTTCGGCGCTACCAAGAATATTGTCGCGTGGGATGCGACAATCGGCCAGCACCAGCGAAGCGGTATCGCTCGCGCGGATGCCGTGTTTGTGCTCGAGCTTCGAGACCGTCATCCCCGGTGTATTTGCCTCGACGACAAACGCCTTCATCCCCGCGCGTCCGGCGCTCGGATCGACCGTGGCCCAGATCACGACAAAGCCGGCCGAATCCTGGGCGGCCATCAGCCCGCCGGTCACAAAGATCTTCTCACCATTGAGGATCCACTCGCTACCGTCTTCCGAGGGGCGCGCCGTCGTGCGAATGCTGGCAGTATCCGATCCGGCGTGCGGCTCGGTCATCGCCATCGCCGCCCATTTTGGTTCACCCTCGGCGAAGCGGCGCAGGAAGCGCTCTTTCTGCTCAGGCGTGCCGGTCGCATCGACGGCCGCACCACCAAGTGCGCTGCCAGGTGTGCTGAGATACAGGCCTGCATCGCCCCATGAGAGCGTCTCGACGATATAGGCCAGCATGAGATTGCCGATTTTTGGCCGCGGCTTCCCCTGCTTATCGAGCGTCTCTTTGTTATCCGTCGAGAACGTCCGGCCGCCCTGCTCGCGCACGGTCTGCCAGATCAGATTGATATAATCCCACGGGCGTTCGCCCTCGTGCTCATCATAGTGGCGCGCGATCGGACGCATCACCTGCTGGCCGAGCATGGTGATAAATTGTGCCTGCATGGCGACCGGTTTGGGCAATTCAAAATCGATCATCTCGATCTCCTCTACAGTATCGCCATGCCGAGAAACGTGGTGAAGCCACGGCCCTCGCGCAGCCAGCGCTCGACGGGATGTTCGCGGATGTAGCCGTGGCCGCCAAGCGCCTGTACCGCGCGATCGGTGACAAACAGCGTCGCCTCGTCGGCGTACTGCTTGGCCAGCGCCGCGAGATGGGTCTGCTTCTCGCCTTTGTCTAAATAATACGCGGCCTCGATCGTCATCAGGCGCATCGCCTCGACTTCGATCACCATCTCGGCCAGCATAAACGCGATCGACTGGTTTTGCGCCACCGGCTTGCCAAACGCCTCGCGGCTTTTGGCATATTCAATCGCGTAATCGAGCGCGCCACGCGCGACACCCACGGCCAACGCGGCGAGCGTCACACGCGAGAGATTGAGCAGATGATCGATATCACAGCCCGCATCGCCACCGAGCCGGGCATCGGCGGGTACACGCACGTTGTCGAGCGTCAGTGTATAGGTGGGCAACGCGCGGATGCCCATATGCTGCTCGCGCGCACCGATGTGCACGCCGGGCGTCTCACGCGGCACAATAAACGCCTGCGTAGTGCCACCATCGTTAGCATACACCAGCAGGGCAGGTGCCTCAGCCGCGAGCGGCACATACGCTTTGGTGCCGCTGAGCACATAGACGTCACCATCACGCGTGGCGCTGGTGGCGAGCGCGTGCGGGTCAAAATTCCATTTTGGTTCGGTCAATGCTGCGGTAAACGGCCGAAATGCACCCGCGATGATTTGCGGCAACCACGCGCTCTTCTGCGCCTCGGTGCCGTAGTGCAGCAGCGGCAACGCAAACAGATTGGGCGTCAGCAGGTAGAGCGCCAGCGGCAGGTCACCCGCGCCGAGTTCCTCGGCAGCCAGCACGCCGGTGAGGGCTGAGTGGCTCTCGCCAAAGCCACCGTACGCCTCCGGGATCGTGCTTTGCAACAACCCAAGATCCCAGCCGCGCGTGACGATATCGGCGGGTGTAGTGCGCGTCTCATCCGCATCGTGCGCGGCGGTGCGCAGGCGTTCGGCAGCGAAGCGCCGCACGGTATCGATGATCATCTGCTGCTCAGCAGCGGGCGTAAACGAAATCATACTCGTGTCCTTTTATGGATTGGGTACGGGAGACGCGAACACGCCCGACAGCCTTAGCCGCTCAGGCCACCAAGTTTCATCAACAGCGGCAGGCTACCTTCGAATTTAAGGCGGCCGGTCATGAATGCCATATTGCCGTTCAGATCACCGCGCATCATCGCCGCATAATCATCGGCAGTCATACGAATAGCCAGCATCGGCTCGGTTTGACCACCAAAGACAACCTGGCTCTCACTGGTGCTGTCATCGCTGTGCGTGAGTTCCATTTGCACGGTGCCCTGCAACCCTTTGACGATTTCGATCTTGCGGCGGCGAGCATAATCAATAAATTGCTCGGTCATCCCGTGCGAAATCGCATCGCGCCAGGCAGCATACGTCAGTTCGACATACATGTCGCTCGGCTCGATCCCACCGGGGACGACAGCGATCTGCTCGCCTTGCATACGGAGACCGTAGCTTCCGCTTTGCTCACCCGTGATCGTATAAGTCACGGTCAGTTCGGGTTGATCCTGAGCAGCAGTATCGGTCATTGCCGCGCGGTACAGTTCGGGTATGGTCTGGGTAAAATACGCGTCGACAGTCGGCTCGCTCATCGATTGGCTCTGCTTTCATCAGCTAGGCCAACACCGACGATGGCTACACTGGCGGCCGCCCGGTGCGTGGGCTGGCGCGGCTGCGTGGTCATCATCGACGCTGGCATCGGCGTGCTCCGAAGGGTGTTTATTCCATGACGCAGTGTACCATGAAATCAGCAGACTCGGTAGTTACTCGCTGGCGGCGAGCAGCGTGAGTGTCAGCGGCGCATCGGGCGGCAACACCACGTTGAGCACGAGACCACGACTGGCAGGTAGCGGTACCCCAAGGTCAAACGCGACCGGTGCGCCGGGTGCCAGCGTCGTACCTGCGCCCGCATCGGCGGTGTAGCTCACACCCGCGCTATCGCGAAAGATAAAGGCATTGGCCGGCAGTGTGACTGGTGTGGTGCGTGCCGTAAGCGACCCACTGATGCGGATACGGTCACCATCACGCTGGATACTTGTCACTTCGACGCGTACCCGTGGCCCATCTGCGGCGGGTGTCAGCGGCGCGCTGGCCTCGCCAAGTGCCAGGCGGCGCTGGATCTCGGCGGCAACCTGCTGCAGGTCGGCGGGTAGCGCAGGCAGTCGCAAATCTGGCAACGCCGGCAGTGCGGGCAGTGGCAACTGCGCCGCGCCGGTCTCGCGTGGGCGGAACTGTGCCTCGAGCGCCGCATTGGCGGTAGGAGAGATATCGCGCGTAGCCAGCGCGAGCAGCAACAGCGCAAACAGCAGCCCACCGAGCAGAAACGGTCGCACATCAGTATCGTTCGCCATAGGTCCTCACGCAGAAATGTTTGACAGCAGGGTACCACAGATGTATAATGCGCGGGTGGAAAAGATGATCCTCGATAGCTCAATGGTAGAGCGACTGACTGTTAATCAGTAGGTTCCAGGTTCGAGCCCTGGTCGGGGAGCCAAGACAAACCTAAAGCCGGGATGGTGTATAAGCACCCTCCCGGTTTTGTTATATGTACAAGCAGAAAGCAAACTCCCTGCTGCGTTGTTTCACGATACCCTATGAGCTAAACGTAAAATAC
>JAYUYF010000802.1:0-2509 GCA_043752605.1 Roseiflexaceae bacterium | reverse complement strand
CTGGTGCTGGCAAATCCGATCTATCTGCCACTGCTACAGACGCCGCTCGGCACACCAAATCTCGCTGTCGATTTTGCCGGGTATCTGGGCGGTGCTGGTGCCGATGCCGCCAGCGCGGTCGAAATTGCGCCCGATAACACGCTACTGGTGGCGGGTACGGTGAGTACGACGTTCGCCGGGATCCCGGTGACGACGCTGCCTGGTGGAACCACAGGCTCGCTGCTGCGGCTCGATGGCACCACTGGCGCACCGCGCGCGCAGTTGCGGATTGGCACGACGGTGACAGATCTGGATATCGCCACCGATGGCGCACCACTGGTATGTGGTGATTTTGGTGTGGCCGCCGTGTTGCCCGATCTCAGTGGCACCCGCTGGACGGCTGCGCTGGGTAACATCACCCGCTGTAGCATGGGCAGCGATGGGACGTCTGCCGCGCTGCTGGGTGGCAATGTTTTCGTGCACGCACCAGATGGCACGCTGCTGCGCAGTTTCGCGGTCGCGGGCAGCGTGCGCAACGATCTGGTCGTCGATGGTGCCAACGCACGCGTGATCGTGACGGGCTACAGCCAGCGCGATGTGGCGGGCTTTTGCTCGGGGCAGCTGCAGGTGGCGTTTGTGCGCGCCTACACCTACAACGGTGATCTATCGTGGACGGCCTACGACCAGAGCGCCGCCGCCGCAGGTGGGGCGAACCTGTGCGCGGATACGCGCGGCGAGCGACTGGCGATTGGGCGTGACGGGCTACTCTATTTTGCTGCGAGCATCAATGGCGGCACAGGTGCATCGATCGTTGCGCGCGATCCACAGGATATCGGGTTGGATCCTGGTGCGCGCAACGTCGCGCGCGATGACTACAACCGCGCCACCAACGTCGGCTCGGTGAAGATGACCTGGTTTGGACGCTACAATCCACAAACTGGGGCGCTGCTGCTGGGGTCTTCGCTGTTGACGCGGCTAAGCAACAGTCGCGGTAACTCAATTGTCGCCAAAACACTCATGGCGGATGCGCAGGGACGCGTGTATCTCGCTGGCGACACCGCGTGTTGTAGCGAGGCGCGCGATACGCGCCGCGTGGCCGGGCAGACCGTTGGCACCTACGAGGGTGGCGAGGCATTCCTGGCTGTGCTCTCGGCTGACATGACGACACGGCTGGTGTGGACGCCGTTTGCGGCTACGGGCGCGAAGGCGGGTGGCTCGCCAGCCGTGGGGGTGGCGGTGCGCGGCGATCGTGCGGCGTTGGTGGCGACGTTTGCACCGACTCCAGGACGCGCCATGATCACCAGCGTCGGCCCACAGACCGCACCGGGTGGCGCGGCGGACATGTATGTGGTGGGGTGGAGGACGGATTGATTGGGGGATCATGTAGGGCCGAAGCATTTCCGGCGGCTGGCAAGCCGCCACCGGAAATGCTTCGGCCGTGCATGGACGGGGGATGGACGGGGGGCGGACGCGGGACGGGGGGCGGACGCGGGACGGACGGGGGCGGACGGGGGACGGACGGGGGCGGACGCAGCATGCTGCGTCCCTACAGGATTTATGCAATCTCGATGATTTGATATCCATCGACGCGCGGGATATCGATCGTGACGTAGCCATCGGCATGGGTGAACGCCGCCGCCACGCCCTCGGGGACCAGTGTCACACGACCGGGCACGTGTTCCAGGCGCACCTGGATCTGGATATCGTGCAACGGCAGCCGATCCTCGATGATGTCAAGCCCCTCGCCGCGGCGCTGATGGACATAATGTAGGACATGCAGGTATGTGCGCTCCTGCTGCTGACGTAGTGTCACAATCGCCGTGGTTGGCAGGTTGTGCTGCCCGATCAGCGGATCGGGTAGCAACTGCGCGATAGCATTGCCGATGATCTGGCGATGGACACGCCGTGCGCTGGTGGCATACTCGGTGAAGAGTGGCAACGCGAGGTACACGACATTACCACAGCGCGTGACGAGTGGCTCGCTGCTGTCGCGTTCATCGGGGGTGTACTGATGCGAGCAGAAGTGTTGCCAGGTGCGGTTGAAATACGGATGTGCGGCGGTGGCGAGGATCGTGGTTCCTGGAGCGGCGACGATCTGCACGCCACGGTGTTCGGCGATATGTGGCATCGGTTCGATGCCGGTACCGAGCTGCTCGCCAAGCAACAAATAATCAGGGGCAAAAGGTGCTGCACCAAGCGCCTGGACACCGAGCAGATCTTCGAGCACAAATCGTCCAGCTGCCAGGCCGCTCTGTGCGCTCGCCAGTAACCGACCGCCGCTGGCGACGTAATCGCGCAGTTTGCCCGCGAAGACCGCATCGACGTGGACAGTATCGGGCAGGACGATGAGCCGGTAGCGTGCCAGATCGCAGCCATAGTCGATGATTTCGAACTGATGCTTGAGCTGTTCGAGCGCGTGGAGTACGCCGATGTCAGTCGGCGTCGTGAGATCATCGCGTGCGCCGGATTTGGTCGTCACCACACCAATATCGACCAGCGGCAGACTATTTTTAACAAACGGTTCACGGCG
>JAYUYF010000801.1:0-6369 GCA_043752605.1 Roseiflexaceae bacterium | reverse complement strand
GCGCAGGAATGCTTCGGCCCTACGCGGCGTGGCGTGGCGGGCGTGCGGTCCTACGTGGTCGCCCCGTTGACAACGCGCTGTCAACCATTTATCATTCGCGCCGTAACAGGGTACAATCATACGATAATAATCCGATGCACCGATTCGCATCATAGCACACGGGGAAACCGGGATGTTGCAGCACCACGCCTCACGCACGATACCATTTCTGGCCGCGACACTGGCCGCGCTGGCGCTCGCCGCCTGCGGCGGCCCGGCTGTGCCGCTCACAGGTACGATCACCGATGCCTACAGCGGCCAGCCCGTCGCGGCTGCACAGCTGGCGCTGGGTGATACGACACTCGCCGTCGATCCCAGCGGTGCCTACCGTATCGAGCGCTGGAGCACCAGTGATACGCTGGCGGTCAACGCGGCTGGGTACGAGGCGCTCAGTGTGCCGCTCGAGGGAAAAGCCGATCTGGCGCAGCCCACACCGCCGGCCGCCACGCTCAATGTCACGATTCGGCCGAATACGCTCAGCGGGATTGTGGCCGACAGCACGGGCAAGCCGGTTGCGGGGGCCCTCGTGCAGGCGAGCGACACGATCAGCGCCACCACCGCCGCCGATGGCCGCTATACGCTCAATGGTCTGCCCGAGCAGTTTAGCGTCACGATCGCGGCCCCCGATCACGAGCCGATCACACAGCAGGTCGCGCGCACCACGGCGCTTGATGCGGCGCTGCGGCCAAACGTGTTGACCGGGCTGGTGGCCAACCGCCTCACCGGCGATCCCGTCGCTGGCGCGACGATCACGCTTGGTGAACGCACCGCGACGACGGGTGCCGACGGCCGCTACCGCTTGACCAAGACGCCGGTCTCTGGCACAGTCGAGATCAGCGCACCCGGCTTCGCGAACCTCGCACAACAACTCGGCAGCGCGCTGGTGCTGGATGCCGAATTGCGGCCGGATGTCTTTGCTGGCACGCTGATCGATGCAGCAACAACGCAGCCGATCATCAACGCGACGATCATCGCCACGCCCTCGCTGGGCGCGCCCGATGTTGCGTTCAGCCGGATCGATAATCAGACCGATGGCGCGTTCTCGCTCGCGGGTTTCCCCGAGACCGGTTTTGTGCAGGTGCTTGCTCCCGGTTATCGTAAACTCACGCTACCGATAGCGGCTGGTATGCCGACCAAACTGGCGCTTGAGCCGTTCTTCACCCGCGCCCTCTATGTGACTGCGGCGGTTGCATCGAATACTGATCTGTTTACCGAATATCTCGATTTAATCGATACGACCGAGCTGAATGCGATCGTGATCGATCTTAAATCCGACCTGCGCGATGATCTTGGCCTGGTGTATTATGACTCGCAGGTGCCGCTCGTCAAAGAGCTCGAACTGTCGCGACCGTACATGGATATTCAGGCGATCCTCGATGAAACCAAACGGCGCGGAATCTATACGATTGCGCGCATTCATATCTTTAGCCACGATAACGTGCTCGCCGATGCGCGCCCTGAATGGGCGGCCAAAGATCGCAGCACGGGCGAGGTCTTCGCCGATTATCCCGGCCCCGGCATCCGCTATGCCTGGCTGGATCCGTGGAACCGCAATGTCTGGGATTATAACATCCAGCTCTCTGTCGAGGCCGCGCAGCTTGGTTTCGATGAGGTGCAGTTCGATTATATTCGCTTCCCTTCGCTCGAATTTGACCCGACCGATGCCGAACGGCTCCAGCTCTCGCGTGAAGGGACGGCCGAGGAGCGCGCCGAAAACATCGGCGAGATGCTCAAGCTCTCACAGCGCGCGATCAACGGCCACGGCGCGTTCCTGTCGGTCGATACCTTTGGCTATACCGCGTTTCGGCCGGCAAAGCTGATCGGCCAGAATTTGCAGATTATGGGCAAATATACCGATTATGTGTCGCCGATGGTCTACCCGTCGCACTACTCACCCGGTGATCTCGGCTTTGATAATCCAAGCGAGCATCCGTACGAGGTGATCAGGCAGTCGATGGAAGCTGGTCAGGGACAGCTCGCCGGTGTGCGCGCCAAAATGCGACCGTGGCTGCAGGACTTTACGCTGACGTGGGTGCCAAAAGACCAGATTGTAGTCTACGGCGCTGCGGAGGTCGAGGCGCAGATCCGCGCTGCCGAAGAGGCGGGTGGCGTCGTGGCGGGCTGGATGCTGTATGACTCAGCCAATACCTATACCGAAGAAGCCCTGAAACCCGAGTAACCGAATATAGCGCGCCACCGGCCCGCTGGCGGGCGGCGCGGCGAGGAACCCGATGAGACGTTTGCTACTGCTCGTGCTCGCTGCTGCGGTGCTGGTGCCGCACCCTGCCACGAGTGTGGCCGCCCCGGCGACAACGGTGCAGATCCGGGCCATCGTGCTCACATCGGTGAGCGACTGGAGTCGCGGCGCGCGGCGCGATGGGCTGCAGGTCACGGGCAATGCCGATGGTGAGTTGCGGCTGGCCGATGGCGCGGCGCGCGTGCGCGGCGATGACGGTGCGGTGGTCGGGATCTTCGAATCCGAGGTCTTCACCGATACCGCGGCGATCGATGCGGTGGGTGCGGTCTGGCGCGCGGCCGTGCCGCCCGGCACCGAACTGCGCGTCGCCCTGCGCACCGGTGCCGATGCCACGACGCTGGGTGCGTATCGCACGTTTGGTGCGGGCGATGCGCGGCCAGAGGCCGATCCGCAGGCGCTGGCGGCGGAGGCACCACTGGCGCTGGCGGCGGGCACGCGCGCGTTACAACTTCAGGTCACGCTGCGCGCCGCTACCCAGGCGCAGAATGCCTCGCCGATTGTCAGCGATCTGACGATGCAGCTGATCAGCGATCCCGCAGCGAGCGTGCGCGTCGCGGGGCTCACCGCCGCCGCACCCGCCTATGGTGCCGCCACGCTCACCACGCCGCCGCAGGTCATCACGCGCGATCTCTGGAGCGCGGCAGCGCCCGCCAGCGGCATCACGCGCGCCAACCCGCAGGGCATGATTATCCATCAGGTTGGCGATGACAGCGTGACCGATCCGGTGCGTTTCCTGCGGGCGATGCTGGCCTACCAGACCACGACGCTCGGCTGGGAGGATACCCCCTACCATTTTGTGATCGATGCTGATGGGACGACGTTCGAAACCCGCAGCGGCGGGCCGACCAGCAGCGTGCCGCGGCTGGCCTCGGGTGATGCCGCCATCCACGTCGCGCTGCTGGGTGATGGCGCGCCGCGCGCCGCCCAGGGTCTGGCACTGCGGCGGCTGCTCGCTTGGCTTGGCCAGAGTTATGGTATCGCGCCGCTCGGCCGCCACGCGATCACCGGATCAACGCTGGTCGTACCAAATATCACGACACACAACGAGATTGTGCCCGAAGCCGCCGACCCGTCCGCCGCCGTGCGCGATGGCATCGACGCGCTGCGTCGCGCGATCGATGAGACGACGGTGCGCGCGCGCTGGTACTTTGCCGAGGGCAACACCAGTGTCTACGACGAGCAGATCGCGATCTTTAATCCCACGGCGGCGAGCGCGACGGTGCGGCTGCTGCTGTTTGCGCCGGATGGCCCGAGCGAGCAACTCGTCAGCGTCGCGGCGGGCGCGCGCTACGATCTGAATGTCGACGAGCTATTCCCCGAGGCGAGCGACCTGCCTGCGATCGTCGAGGCCAATGCGGCGGTGGTGGTCGAACGCAGCATGGATCGCGGCGGCACTGATTTCTCGGCGGCGGCGGGTATCGCGCAGGCGGCACGCGTCTGGTATTTTGCCGAGGGGTCGACCGATGGCTTCCGCACTTTCTTTACGCTCTTCAACCCGCAGAATGTCGAAGTCAGCGCATCGATCCTGTACATGAAGGGCGATGGGACGACGGCTGCCCCCGCCGAACCGGTACGGATCCCGCCGCTCGGGCGGCGCGTGGTGGTGGTGGGTGATGGCCTGCCAGGTGTCGGTTTTGGCACGCGGATCGTCGCCAGCCGCCCGATCGTGGCCGAGCGCACGATGACGTTTGGCGCACCTGGCAGCGCCAGCGAGACCGGCGTCCACACGGCCCCCGGCGTGCGCGAACTGGCACGGCGCTGGTACTTCGCCGAGGGGACGACCCAGGCACCCTTCGCGATGAAAATCCTGGTGCTCAACCCGAACGCGCAGAACGCCGATGTTGCGGTGACGTTCCTCACGCCCGATGGCACCTCGCTGACGCGCCGTTACGCCGTGCCGCCCACAACCCGGCTGGTGGTCGATGTCAACGAGGTTGTCCCTGAGCTTGGTGTGGCCACGACGGTCGAATCCGATCGGCCGGTGGCGGTCGAGCGCGCGCTCTACTGGGCCGATCAGGCGGCGGGCACCGCCGGGCCAGGTGCGAGCGCACCGGCCTTCAGTTGGAATTTTGCCGCCGGGCGGACGGATGGGAATTATCGTGAGTATCTGCTGCTGAGCAACCCGGCGGCGGCGGCCACCCGCGTGACGGTGCGGCTGCTGCCGGCGGGCGCGGCGGCTGTCGAGCGCGTGATCACGATGCCCGGCCGCTCACGCTATACCCTGGCGGCGCACGAGGTGGCTCCCGGCTTTGCGGCGATGGCAATGACGGTGCGCGCCACGCGGCCGGTCGTCGCCGAGCGCTCGTTGTTCCGTGGCGCGCCCGGTGATCTGCCCAACGGTGGCGGCGAGACGACGCTCGGTGTGCCTGGAGATCAACCATGACAACAGAGCCCCGCCCGGCCGCGCCGCCGCCAACGCTACCACCGCCGCAGCGCCCACCCGCACGGCGGGGTGGGTTGCGTTTTATCGGGCGCATGCTGGCCGCGCTGCTGGTGATCGCTATCACGACTGGCGTCACGCTTGCGCTGGGGGCGGCGCTGCTCTGGAATGCGGGTTTCACTCCGCGCAGCGCGGCCGCGCTCGCCGATGCACAACAACGCGTGGCGACGCTCGAGGTCGAGCGTGCGCTGATGCAGACCCAGGTTACCGATCTCTCGCGCGCCGCAACCACCAATGGTGAACGGCTCGATGACCTGGCACGCCTGCGCGAAGAGGTGCGTGCCGAACTCGCGGACGCTGGCGTGACCAGCGCCACGCTCGTGGCGGGTGTCCGCGCCGACCGTGATGCGGTGCAACAGTTTGCGACGGCCGAAGCCGGTCGTGCCACCACGCTCAATGAACTCAGCGCCCGCAGCGAGCGTATCGAGCGCTTTTTGCGCCGCCTGAGTGATATCGCCGAGGATACGGCGCTTGACCTCGGCGAAGCCACACCGACGCCCGCGCTGCCGCTGACCGCCACACCAGACGCGCTGCCACTGGTCACGCCGACTACGACGATCATCCCGACGCCCGCCGTCAGTGCTACAGCTTCGGCTACCGCCGCCACAGGTACCACGCGCACGCCACTGGCGACGCCGACTGTGAGTACGCTGACTGCGACAGCAACGCCCTGAATAAGCCTGCGGTGCGTCTCGCTATCGGGTATGTAGGCTGTCTGTAAACTGCCAGGAGCACAGTGAAAATGATGCAACCAATTTTACGCGTCGCGCGACCGACCAATAATCTCGATGCTGTGCTGCGATTCTACCGTGATGGATGTGGACTTCAGGTTATTGATTCGTTTGCCGACCACGATGGATTTGATGGCGTTATGCTCGGATATCCACACGCACCATATCATCTCGAGTTTACCCGTAAAAAAGACCATGATGTAGCAGGTGCGCCGACACAAGATAATCTCCTTGTTTTTTATTTGCCTGATCGCGCCGAATGGGAGCGAGCAGTTATGCGCATGCAAACACACGGCTTCGCTCCAGTTACAGCGTTTAACCCGTACTGGGATATCAAAGGCGTGACATTCGAAGATCTTGATGGCTACCGTGTTGTTCTCCAAAACACAGCCTGGACAGCATGAAACGCTGAACTGATCAAGCCCTACCGCTGTGAGGTGCGGTCGATTTCGGCGCAGACTGATTACGCGCTGCAACTGTGGGTCGTGCCCGGGCGTACTAAGCGGTAGAGCGATGGAGCAACAGCTGTGTGTGCTCCATCGGCGATGTCCATCAGCAATGTTCACGGAGGACGGCAATGGTCTTCTGCCCGCAATGTGGAGTTCAAAACCCCGCCGCCGCGCGCTACTGCGATCAGTGCGGTGCGGCGCTTGTACCCGTGGTGCGCCCTGCCACCGCGATGCCCGCTCCGGTGGGGACGCAGCAGGCTGCGCGCGTACCTGTGCAAGCGGTTCCTATGACGACCGGCAATACCTGCCCGCAGTGCGGCGTGACATTTATCCCCGGCGAGGCATTTTGCGATAGTTGTGGTGCCGCGCTTACTGTTGGGATGCAGCATACTGCGTCCGTACCAGTGCCCGCGCCGGTCTACGTGCCGGCATCTGCGCCGCCCGCCGCTACGC
>JAYUYF010000800.1:0-2517 GCA_043752605.1 Roseiflexaceae bacterium | reverse complement strand
GGTACCTGCGTTGATGACGTTGGTCGAGACCATCGTGTTAAGCGCGGGGCGATAGCCAGCTTTCATCATGGGGATAAAGCTCATACCCCAGTTGAACTCAAGCTCACGAAACGACCAGCCGGCGTCCCAATCGCCGCCGCTGTACATCGCGACTTTGCCTGCCGCAAAGCCACCACCATACATCTGGTAGCTATCGGCTTCGGCCTGCGGAATAAGCGACTTATCGACCGCTGCCAGGTTCTGGATCAAGCGGAAGTATTCGAGGCCGGTATCGTTGCTAAAGTTTGCTCGTTTGGGAAAGACCTGTGGGTCGGCCCAGAAGTTCTCAGGCTGCTGGCTCCACCAGAGCCAGCCAAGCAGATCATAGCGGTTGCCGATCTGCACGCCATACTCCTGTGCGTCGGGTTTTGTCAGCGTCTTCGCCGCAGTTCGCAGATCTTCCCAGGTCCAATCTTCCGTGGGATACGCCACCCCGGCCGCATCAAAGAGATCGCGGTTGTAGTACAGGATCGGCACCCAGGTGCCCATCGTCAGCGCGTAGATACTCTCGGTGCCATATTTGGCCTGGATGGGGTCGTCGATCGCGGTGGTAAACAGATTTGCTTGCGTCAGCGTGCTATCGCCACGCACAAGTTCGGTCAAATCCAGGAGTTGCCCACCAAGCGCATACGTCAGCAGGCTAAAATCCCCGTAGATCACATCAGGACCCTGGTTGGTGCTCATCTGTGCCGCGAGTTTGGTAAACATGTCGCCGTACGGCAACACTTCGAGCTTGATTGTGGTACCCGGATTTTGATCCTGAAACACCTTGACCGCCTCTTCACGCGATGCGTTGGCGGGGCCGACGTCGTAGGTCATGTAGGTGATCTCGCCACTGAGTGCCGCGCTGTTTGTGGTGGGCGCGGTTGTCGGCGCAGCCGCAGCGGCGGTTGTCGGCGCGGCGGGCGCATCGGTTGCTGCGCTCGCAGCGGGCGCGGTAGTTGGGGCGGGCGGCGTTGAAGTGCTGCCACAGGCGGCGAGCAATGAGACGCCACCCATTGCGCTGAGCTGGAGAAACCGCCGTCGGGAAAGAGATTGTTGAGACATCGGTGTCACTCCTTACGATGGGTTTTGTCGAATACGTACTACCGGTAGTGCGCCCTGAGCGTGTCGTGCCAGGGCAGTGCGTCGATCGCATCGAGCAGCGCGCGCGCCTGCGCCACGCTGCGCGTCCACGGATCCATCATCACCAGTTCCAGTAGCAGCTTACGGTCGTGGTGCTGGTAGGCCGCCAGTTCTAGCTCGGTAGGAGCCACACAATCGCGCTGGAGATACGCCAGCGCAGCCGGTGGCAGCGTGCCGCTCGGTCGCCCATGGATGCCGTGGCGGTCGACATCGGCCCAGACTTCGGCCTGGAAATCTTCGGGTACACCGGGCAGCAAGCTGCCGCGATTGGCGATATTGACCAGGATGCGATGCGTTGCATCGGTGGTGAGTGCTTCGATCAGCGGTACGATGCTCTCGCCCGATGGCTCGGGTGGGAAGTGCTCGGTCACGCGCGTGGCCGGGTCGGCGCCGATCCGCGCGATCTGCGTCACCTCGTGCTCACCACCGGTGAAGAAGCCGTTCCAGAAGCGGCCGGGCTGCTCCTGCCAGCGCGCCTCGGTCGCATCATCGGTGTGGTACTCCCAGCCCCAGCTGCCACCACCATCGCCGGCGGTATCGCCGATCGGGAAGGCCCCAATGCGCTGGTACAGATCACACTTCTTTGGGTTCAGCTCGCCATACCCCCGGCCACTCGCCCACGCTGCCGCGCTCTGCTCGCGGATCCAGGCGTCGATCAGCGGCATGGCATCCTGCCCGTCGTGGGTCATGCGCGTGAGCCAGATAAAGTGGTTGACGCCCGGTACGTCGAAGTCGAGCTTGCCCTTGTCCAACCCGAGCGTATGCGCGATGTTGTAGACGCCGCCGTAGCCGTGGCAGAGGCCGACGATCTTCGCCTGTGGGTAGCGCCGCGCGAGATACGTGATCCCGGCCTTGACCGGGTTGGCGCTCTGGATGTACCAGGCGTTTGGGCAGATCTCGAGCAGATCCTCGATGATACCCTCGAACAGCTGGTACTGGAAGAAATTGATCCAGTAGGCTTCGTCGTGCATGATATGCAGGCTGCCACCCCAGCGGTAGCCGAGCGGGGCTGCTACCTCCCAGCCTGCACGCAGGCGGTGATGCCCGGCGACCAGCGCGGCATTCACCACTGCATCGGCACCTTGCATGGCGGCGCGCCGGTCGGTGGTTTTGTGCAGATCGAGCGTCACGCCCATCTCAGCGGCGTAGCGCGTCGCCAGCGCGTGAATACTGTCGAGGCGCGCCTGGTCGATGTCCATGAACGTCACGCGGCTGCCTGCCAGCCCGGGCGTGATACACAGGTCGCGCACGATGCTCATCGAGAAGACGGCGCTGCCGGCACCGATGATTGCGATATTGGCCACGAATGTCTCCTTACAATGAACGCGGCATGCGGCGTCATGGCGGACGCGG
>JAYUYF010000799.1:0-2523 GCA_043752605.1 Roseiflexaceae bacterium | reverse complement strand
AGCAACGTGTGGCGGTGGCACTCGGCAGCGATGCCGATACTGAAGCGCGCCGCCGTCTGCGCGCCGGGGCAACCTTCACCCTGGATGCAGATTACGATACAACTGCGGAGGTGCTGGTGGCATTGCGGGCGGGGCAGGTAACTGCCGCGATTGTCGATCGACCGGCATTCTTGCTCGACGCAGACGGCCTGGTGGTGGTCGAGGCGCTGACATTTGAGCCGTACGTGCTGGCGGTGGCACCCGAGGCGTTTGCGCTGCACGCGGAAGTCGAGCGAGCACTGGCAGCCGTGCGTGCGGAGGGGCAGCTGGAGGAGTTGGAAGCGCGGTGGTTTGGGTCGAGGGGGACGTAGAGGCGCATCACGATGCGCCCCTACGTCCCCCTCGGCGTGTTATTTAGAACACGTTGAGGAACACAGGCGTCGGGAAGGCCTCGACACCGGCGAGCCGCTTGATGGCATCCTCACCTGGGAACGGCACCGGGCCGGCGAAGCCCGCGCCACCCTGCAGGAACGGTGCGAGCACCGGCAGTGCATCCGACACGTTGTAGAAGATCGGAGCCGGCAACGCGTTCGGGTTCGGGATCTGGCCGCCGATCAAGCGCTGCAGCGCAAGGTGCTCGGCCTCGGTGGCCGCGTGCTGCGCGGTGGTCGCCGCGAGGCGCGGGTTACCCAGCTCGGCGAAGCGGCGGGTGGCCGCCAGGTACGCGGCGGTGAAAGCCGTCTCAGCGGTGGTGAAGGTCGCGGTGTTAACCTTCAGGTCGCTCAGGAACTTCGCCGGCGTGAAGAACTTATCGGCGAGCGACTTGCCGCCGAGGCTCTGCAGGATCTTGAGGTGATACAGCTCCGAGCTCATGGCCAGCTTCAGATACGAGATCGCCAGGCTGCTCAGACCGAGCGGGTTGTTCAGGATCGTGTAGTAGTAGCTCGTCGCGGCGAGCGTCTCGGCGGTGGCCGCCAGATTGGCGATCGTCGCGACACTGTCCTGGCGATCAGCGCTGTTGCTCTGCGCCGAGACGGTGTGCATACCGAACATGGTGGCGAAGCTGGCAGTTGCGACGGCCGCGCCTGCACCCTTGACGAAACCACGGCGCGAAATTGCGCTCTGGAATGTGTTTGCCATTGGAAAACCTCCAATTACCATCATCACAGGTCAACACGTTGTGACCTCTTCACAAAGCATTGCGATGTAATGCGCAAGATGGATCTCTCAATGTGGCAGAGATTTGTGCGCAGGGTGTATTGCGGCGCGGGATCGGGGCGGCGAGGTTAGCCAAGTTCGCCGGAAATGAGGATTGGTGTCGTCGGCCCTGGGCTGCCGCTGGCGGGTTCATCCGTGATTGCAGCGAGCTGGCCCATGCCAGCAGATATAATCGGGAGCAGGACAACCATCCCTGGCTCGACGCGAAACACCGCAGCACTCAACGGCTGGTCGCCGTCGATCAACCAGAGTTGGTAGGCGCGGTCAGGTTGCGATGGTGGTAATGTGACTGCCAGCAGCAGCGTTCCATCGGCTGCGCGCACCAGTGTACCGTTGCCCGCATCACCAGTCAGTTGTGTCACCGTGCCAGGCTGCACGAGCACGCGAGTTACCTGTGCTTGCGTATCACCGAGCGTCGTAAGTTCAGCGCGAGTGCGAGCGAGTTCGGCATTCTGGTTGCGAAGTTGTGCGCCGAGGAGCACGACGACCAGTGCAAGCGCACCACTCGCAATCCCAAGCCAGGTCGCAAGGCGCGCGGGCCGCGATGCTATACGACTGTGGCGCGATCGTGACTGTACTGCGTGAGCGAGCACACGCGCACGCATATCGGGTGCGGGGGAGCCCACAGGTAAGGCGTGGGGTAATGCATCAGTGGTTGCACGCAACTCGCGAAACAATATGTGCAATGAGAGATAACGTTCCAGCAACGCCGTGGCGCGATGAACTTCTTCAGGTTCAAGCGCATCAAGTGCATACCCAACGAGTAGATCAATATCTTCTTCGGTTGGCTGGTAGATCATCTTGTCCTGCTTATCGTCGTGTCATTCCTCGCCAAGTGGCGAAAGAAGATCGCGCAGTTTGAGTAGGCCGAGCCGCAGCCGCGTTTTGATCGTGCCCACCGGCTCGCCGAGCCGACCAGCGATTTCCACACGCGTAAGCCCGGCGTAATATGCGAGTTCGATCGCCTGACGCTGGGTATCTGGCAATTCAGCCAGTGCCCGCGAGACAAATTGCCGAACCTCGTGCTCATCTGCTTGCTGTTCAGGGCCGCGCTCCATTCCCTGCGCAACGTCAAAATCCAACACCTGCTCGCGCGTACGGGCGCGTTCACGGCGGCTTCGTGTTGCATCAATCGCACGATGGCGTGTGATACCAAGCACCCACGCGCTGGCACTCCCGGCCATTGCGCGGTAGGTACTGGCCGTCTGCCAGATGTTCTGGAAGACATCCTGCACGACTTCCTCCGCTGTGAGGCGATCACCCGTGATACGCAGTGCAACCGCATAGGTCAATCGACCATAACGATCATACAACTCACCAAGTGCA
>JAYUYF010000798.1:0-6394 GCA_043752605.1 Roseiflexaceae bacterium | reverse complement strand
CTGTTCGACGAGCCCATCGCTGCTGCACCGCGCCCCAATCTGAGCGATCGCGCCCGCGCCACCTCGCACAGCTCGATACCGAACCGGCCGACCTGTTTTACCACACGATTGCCGCGCCGCACGCGCCGAGCTACCGCAGCGAGAACGGCGGTGCCCTGCGCCAGGACTGGCCGCGTGTGCCATTGCCCACCAGCCGCGACGCGCTGGGCGCACGGTGGCGGCGCTGCTCGATCCCGAGACGCCGGTCGATGGCGTGACCAGTGGCACCGTGCGCCCGGAGCTGCGCGAGCTGGGGCGGCTACGGCGCGGCGATGGCACCCCGACGCAGGCGACCCGCGCTCGATGCAGGCTGGGGATCTGGTGGGCGCGGCGGGATCGTCATGCCGGGCAAAGGTACGACCCCCCATCCCCCGACCCCTTCCCCCACAGGGAAGGGGAGACACTCCCCGCTCCCACAGGCGGGGAAGGGGGTGAGGGGCGACGACGCGCTCGGCACGGTGACGTGCGATATGTGGCTCAACACGCGGGCGCTGTGGCGCAACGTGCCGTTGCCGGTGTGGGGGTGCGGGCTGTGACAGCGCAACCAGTGTGAGATTTGCTGTAGGGTCACCCGCCACGGCTTCAATGCATTCTTGCTGGTGCCATTGCCAGATCCGACCGATTACTGGACTGTCGGCAGTGGCACACTCGATACGGTAAACGGTCGGTTTGGCGTGCGTCCCTGTCCGCGATTGTTAAACTGTGAATTTACCACCAGCAGTCGGTCGCCCGCTGCCGCAATGGTGGTAGCAAAGCCGAACGATGGGTCAGTGAAGCTGCCAACCTGCTGTCCGCTGCTGAAATCGGGTGACAGGCGGATCTGTACGATCAGGTTCAAGCTGTTGCGCGTCACGTGCAGGATCTGCCCAGCCAACAGTATGCCGTCGCCAGCAGTCACGCGGTCGCCGCCTGCCAGGGTAATCTCGCTCACCGCTTTGGTGTCGGTCGCAATGCGGAACAGTTGGCCCGTGTTGCTCTGCACCACGACGAGGAAACGCCCGTCGGCGCTCGCGGTGATCCCGTTCAGATTGAAACCTTCGGTGTATTGAAGCGGCGTGCCGTTGAGTTCGCGCCAGAACTCAAGCGTGAAGATACCCTGCGCGTTCGGGGCAATCCGGTAGATAACCGGGTTGCGCGAGTCGGTGAAGTATGCCGCGCCGTCTGGTGTGATCGTCACGTCGTTGATAAATGTTTGCTGCACGCCGGTCTCGAAGCGGCTCAACAATCGCCCGTCGCGGGTGTCGTACATCCAGATCGTGCCGGTCGCGCCGCCTGCGATAAACAGGAAGCCACGTCCGTCAACTTTCATGCCAATTGCGGTGGTGCGCCCATCAGCGCCGCCCGGCAAGAACAGGCTCAAGCCACGATTGGGCTGGCGCACATCACCACGGTAGATTGCGCCATTGGTGGTGCTGCCGACGTAAAAGAAATTGCTGTTTGGATCTTTTGCGACGCCCTCAGGGAAGACTGTATCTTCTGCCGGAAAGTTGAAGATTTGTGCCCGTTGGCTCGCGGGCGTCTGCTGGGCCTGTGTCGGCGCAACGACACTCAGGCCAACCAGCAGTGCCACACACACTAATCCCCACGAAAGAATAGGCTGCTTCATGATTTTCTCCCGTTTTCTCATGCGAAAAAAGACGAACGACCAGGTACTGGCGGGCAAGATCGAAGCCGGGAAGCTTGCCAGCGTTGCCGCACGTACATGAATCGATGACCCGGAAATTGCCTGCCAGGTCAACCAGTACCCGATTGGGGTATTGAATCTGTCAGCAATTGTTGTGCCGCTGCCGGTAGGACTACACGATCGGTGGCTACCATGTAATCAAGAAGCGGGAAGGTCGGGAATGAACTGCTGCCAGGCGTAAGTGCGCTGGTCGCGGTGGTGCTACGGATGGGCGTTGGGAGCATCGACTTGCAAATGTGCAGCAGTCGCCACGGCCATAATTGAACCTGCTGCGGCACGCGGTAACAATGTTGGCGCGGTTCGCCGCAACCCGGCGCCGGGTCACGCACGCGCGGATACGGCGATTGGTGCGGTGGTTTGCGGGAGCGTGAGGGTGGCGGTCGCCCCCGTGCCCGGCCCGGTGCTCGTCAGCGTCAGCGTCCCGCCGTGCGCTGCGGCGATCGCGCGCGCGATCGTGAGCCCCACGCCACTGCCACCCGTGCTGCGGCTACGCGCCGGATCAATCCGGTAGAACCGATCGAAAACGTGCGCGAGGTGCGCGGGTGCGATACCGATCCCCGTGTCGCGCACCACAAAGCCGATGAGATCGGCTGCTGCGGTACATGTCACCGTGACGCTGCCCGCAGCAGGTGTTGCGCGCAGGGCATTACCGAGCAGATTGATCAGCACCTGGACAATCCGGTCGGCGTCGACCAGGACTGGCGGCAGGTTCGCTCCAGCATCAACATTGAGCGTTACGCCGTGTGCAGCATAATGTGGGGCGAGGATCACGACGGCGCGCTGTACCAGCGCACCCGGCGCAATCAGGGCACGGCGGAGCTGCAGTTGTTGCGCATCAGCCTGGGCAAGATCATCGAGGTCACTGGCCAGGCGTTGCAGTCGCGTGGTTTCGTCGCGCAGCAGCGCCCAGGTGGCGGGCTCGGCGGGAACCACACCATCGAGGAGGCCCTCGGCATAGCCCTGGATCGTCGCGAGCGGTGTGCGCAATTCGTGTGCGACATCCGCAATCAGCGTCTGGCGTCGTTGCTCGGTCGATTGTAATTCGGTCGCCATTGCGTTGAACTGGCTGGCCAGCGCGCGCAGTTCGACATCGCCGATCTCCGGCACCCGTTGAGCATAATTGCCAGCTGCGATCCGGCGGCTGGCGGTGAGCAGCGTGGTGATCGGTGCTGCCAGCTGGCGCGAGGTCGCAAGACTGACCGCGACGGCAAGCAGCAGCGCTACCAGCGCCGCCACCAGCAGCGCCTGGAGCAACGCACCGGTGAAGGCTTGCTCGGTCGCGCGCGCCATGACGCTCATCTCGCCGAGGTCATCGTGGAGCGGGACGCCCATGGCGGTCATCAGCCGGTCGTGCAGCGTCGGCCCGAGCAGCAGGGCGACCGCCAGTACCGTGACGAGGCTGGTGCCACTGGCCAGAATACTCATCAGCAGCAGGCGGGTGCGCAGCCTCATCAACGGCCGCTGACAAAGCGGTACCCTGCACCACGCACGGTTGCAATCCATTCGCCATCACCAAGCTTGCGGCGCAGGTTGGCGATATGAACATCGACGACGTGGTCATCTTCGGCATAGCTCGTGCCCCAGACCTGATCGAGCAGTTGCACGCGCGTCAGGACGCGATCGGGGTAGGCGGTCAGCGCTAGCAGTAAATTGTACTCGATCGGCGTCAGATTGATCAGGCGTCCGGCGAGCACGACTTCGTGGGCATCGGCATTGACGGTGAGTGCGTCGAACACGCGCAGGTCTGCGGCTGGGGTGGCTGCGCTGGTGCGTGGTCGGCGGAGCATGGCGCGGATGCGCGCCACCAGTTCGCGCGGGGAAAACGGCTTGGTGAGGTAATCATCCGCGCCGACTTCGAGCCCAACCACCCGGTCGATTTCGCCACTGCGCGCGGTCAGCATCAGGACATATGCGTCAGAGAATGTACGTAACTGACGGCAGACCTCAATACCATTGAGACCGGGCAGCATCAGATCGAGCACGACCAGATCGGGCTGTGCGGCACGCGCGGTTGCGACGCCGGTCAGCCCGTCACTGGCCGTCAACACCTGGTAGCCTTCGTGGGCAAGGTAGCCACGCACGAGATCGCGCAGTGGCGGCTCATCCTCGATAATCAGAATCGTCGCTGCGATCGCCGGAGCGAGTCCGACCGGTACGGACGGTGGTGTCGCGTTTCTACCCGTCGAGCGGGATTCACTTTTGCCCAAACCAGTCCATCTTCCATTGCTGCATCTGCGCGATCTCGGTCTGCTGGGTGCTGCTGATCGCATCTGCCAGCTGGCGGATCTCGGGCCGCTTCGTTTGCTGTTGTGCGTCCTTCGCCATCATGATTGCACCCGCGTGATGCGGGATCATCGCCTCAATAAAGCGCAGGTCGAAGGGTTTGCTGGTATCGGTGCTGATCATCATCGATCCCATATCCATACCCATGCCCGGCGTCACCGGCAGATCAGGATACCACGTTTTGCGCCATTGCTGCATCTGCGCGATCTCCGCCTTTTGTGCGGCGATGATCGCCGTCGCCAGCGTCTGCAACTCGGGGCGCTCGGCCTGCGCGAGTGCTTCAGTGGCCATCGCGATCGCACCCTGATGATGGATGATCATACTATCGATAAATTCGGCATCATAGCGATCGCCAGCGGCCATATCGCTGCCGCCGTGATCCATGCCCGTCATCGGCTCGGTCATTGGCGTCAGAGCGGGGGCGGCGGTCGGTGCGGTGCTGGTTTGGGGCGTACCGCACGCGGCGAGGATCATACCGGTCAGGATAATCAGCGGAAGATACTTGCTCATTCATGCCTCAAATAGCGTGTGCGGATCTCACAAACGGATCGGCATCGTCTCTATGATAGCAAGCGCATATCAAGAATGGTGGTGGTGTAAGTTCTCGATTTGGTCAAGAATTGTCACGACATGCATTGGTGCATATGCGGTTACGGCACCGCGCGCTGGCACTGCGCGCAGACGCCGTGCAGCACGACGTGGGTCGTCGTCACGCGGAAGCCGTGACGCTGCTGGAGGTACGCGAAGACTGCCGCGAATGCGTCATCGCCGATCGCCTGCTCGCCACCACAGTGCACGCAGCTAAGATGGTGGTGCGGCTGCGCGCTCGCAATTTCATAGATCGTCTCGCCATCGGCGCGGGTACCACCGACAATTATCCCCAGATCTACGAACAGTTTGAGCGTGCGGTAGACAGATGAGCGGTCGATCGTCGGATCGTCGGCGGCGGCACGCGCGTAGGTCTGTTTGAGCGTCGTGTGACCTGCACCGGCACACACCGCGTGCAAGATTATCTCGCGTTGATGCGTCAGGCGGTGACCGGCAGCGCGCAGAATTTCGGCATAGTCTATTCCAAAGTGTGCCATGTCGCTCCTCATCATCCTGTCGCCACTTTTTGCAGCAAGCACACAACGTGCTCATGCTCCTGCTACAGTGTACTTCGCATCGCTATACACGAAAACGGGAGTAACCGATGGCAACAGACGTTCCATCCGCACGCCGATCTGGTGGCCTCCGCGCGCGGATTACCGCTATCCTGCATCTGCACAGCCATGGTGACCACGTGCAGAGCACCGCAGCCAATGACCCGCTGCTGGCGACCGATGCGGGCATCCGGACGGTCTGGATCGCGTTCTTCGCGCTCAGCGCCACCGCACTGCTGCAACTGGTGGTCGTCTGGCTCAGCAGCAGCGTCGCCTTGCTGGCGGATACCGTCCACAATATCGGCGATAGTCTCAATTCGCTGCCGCTGCTGCTGGCACTGTACATCGGGCGGCGCGCGGCTACCCGGCGCTACACCTACGGCTTTGGCCGCGCCGAAGACATCGCCGGGGTGCTGATTGTACTCTCGATCGCGTTTAGTGCGGGCGTCATTCTGTGGCAATCGGGGCAGAAGCTGCTCGACCCGCAGCCGATCCAGCAGCCGCTGTGGGTCGCGTTCGCTGCACTGATCGGGTTCTTTGGCAATGAGCTGGTGGCGCTGCTCCAGATCCGCACCGGCCGCCGGATCGGCTCGGAGGCGATGGTAGCCGATGGGTTGCACGCGCGCATCGACGGGCTGACCTCGCTGGCGGTGCTGGTCGCGGTGGTGGGCAGCGTGCTGGGTGCGCCAATCCTCGATCCGCTGGTCGGGTTGGTGATCGGCGTCATCGTGCTGGGGATCACGCGTGATGCCGCACAGCGGATCTGGCGGCGGATCATGGACGCGGTCGACCCACAGCTCGTGGACCGGATCGAGCAACTGGCGGGCGAGGCTGCCGAGGTCATCGCCGTCGAGACGGTTCGCGCACGCTGGGTCGGCCACACGTTGTTTGCCACCGTCGTCGTGCGCGTGCCAGAGACGCTGGCGCTCGCCGAGAGCCACGTGGTGGCCGAGCGTATCCGCGCCCAGGTCGCGGCATCGTTGCGCTATACCCTGGTGGTCGATGTCGTCGCGCGGCCAGATTACGCAGGTGCGGCCGAGACGATATCTGCCAGAGCCGATGCGATCCTGCCACAACGCTACCAGGGTGGGGTGGCGGTCAGCGCCGCGCCGATGGGTGCCGCCGCGCTGACGTACGATGCTGATGGCGCCGTCGCGTGGGACGATGTGTGGACCGGCTACTGCGAGCTGGCGCTGGCGGGCGGCCCACCCCATCGTGCGACGTTGCTCGAACCGGTGGCGTCCGA
>JAYUYF010000797.1:0-2526 GCA_043752605.1 Roseiflexaceae bacterium | reverse complement strand
TGGTCGTAGACGCGCCGCATTGTGGGAGCGAGCCAGCTCGCGGTATGGATGCCGTTGGTGATCGCGCCGATCGGCGCGTCGTGCGCATCCCGCGCGACCCATTGCCACATGGTGCGCGCTACCTCGCCGTGCAGTTCGCTCACGCCGTTGTGCGCGCGCGAGACACGCAGTGCGAGCACGGTCATCGCAAACGTTGTGCCCCACGATTGCTGTTGTGCGCCAAGTTGCACAAAGGTCGCCCGGTCGAGTTTGAGCTGCGGCCAGTACGAATTAAAATATGTTTCGATCAGATCGAGCGCGAACGCGTCGTTGCCAGCCGGCACCGGTGTGTGCGTCGTAAAGACCGCCTGTGCGCGTGCGCGGGCAAATGCCGCTTCGGGTGATCTGCCGCGCGCGGTCTCTTCACGCGCGAGCTCAAGTACCAGGAACGCGGCGTGGCCCTCGTTCATGTGCCAGACCGTCGGCTGCAGGCCAAGCTGGCGCAGCGCGCGCACGCCGCCGATGCCGAGCACGATCTCCTGCGCCACGCGCATCTCCTGATCACCGCCGTACAGCCGCGCCGAGAGCTCGCGATCCTGCGGGTTGTTGGGGTGGATGTCGGTGTCCATCAGCAGCAGTTCGACGCGGCCGACGCGCAGGCGGTACACTTTGGCGTACAGCGTGCGGCCAGGCAACTCAACGTCGACAACCACTTCGTGGCCATCGGCATCGAGCGCGGGCACAGCCGGGATCTGCGCAAAATCGATCTTGTGGTAGTGCGCCTGCTGCCAGCCACTCGCATCGAGTTCTTGCCGAAAGAAGCCCTGCGGATAGATAAAACCGACTGCGACCAACGGCAGGCCAAGGTCGCTCGCCTCTTTGATATGATCACCCGCCAGTACACCGAGACCGCCCGAGTAGATCGGCAACGCTTCGTGCAAGCCAAATTCGGCCGAAAAGTAGGCGATCAGCTGCTGGCCGTTGCTCCGGCTCGCGTACCAGGTATCGTCGGCCGCCATGTACGCGTCGAATGCAGCGAAGACCGCATCGTAGCGCGCCAGATACGCATCATCGTGCGCGGCGGCTTCGAGGCTGGTCTGGCGCACACTGCGCAAAAAGCTGACTGGATTGTGATAGACAGCCTCCCACAGCGACGCATCGATCTGGCTGAAGAGTCTCTGGGCTTCAGGGTGCCAGGTCCACCAGAGATTGTAGGCCAGTTCGCGCAGGCGTACCAGCCGGGGCGGTGTGGGGGTAAAAAACACATCGGTGCCAGTGCTCAACCGCTACTCCTTTGCGCCATACGGGGAGGGGCGACGCGTGGTGGGATGGTGCGCGCCAGCATCAGGATATGCGAGCAGTGGCACCGAAACGTGACGACGCGGCGAGCCGGAGCCCGCCGCGTCTGCCGTAGCGGATGAGTTACGCAGCCATGAGCGCGGCCATCTCTGCGAGGCGCGTCGAGTAGCCCATCTCGTTGTCGTACCAGGCGCAGATCGAGACCAGCGTACCGCCCATCACCTGCGTCAGCGGCAGGTCAATGATCGACGAGTGCGGATCGCCGACGATCCGGGTCGATGTCCATTCCTCGTGCAGCACAGCGAGCACGCCCTTCAGCGGTGCCTCGCCTGCGGCCTTGACAAACGCCGCGTTGACTTCCTCGGCGGTGGTGGGACGGCTGGTAACGATATTGATCTCAGCGATGCTGCCGGTGCGCGTCGGCACGCGGTAGGCTTTGCCGTTTAGCTTACCGGCCAGCTCGGGGTAGACAAACGCCAGCGCCTTGGCCGCCCCCGAAGATGACGGGATGATGTTCTCGGTCGCGGCCCACGAGTCGCGCCGATCCTTCATTGGCTGATCGGTAAGCGACTGCGTGTTTGTATAGGCGTGGACGGTCGAGAACAGGCCGTGCTCGATGCCAAACACTTCCTTCATGACCTTGACGACCGGTGCCAGCGCGTTGGTCGTGCAACTTGCCATCGAGACGATCCTGTGCTTCTCAGCATCGTAGCTATCGACGTTGATCCCCGCGAGCAAGAACGCATCGCAATCTTCTTTGCTCTTGCTCGGGCCCGAGACCAGCACGCGCTTGGCACCATTGTCGAGGTGCGGCTGCGCGCCAGCGCGTGTCACGGCGCGGCCGGTGCATTCGATCACCAGATCGACGCCCAGATCGCCCCATTTTGGCAGCTCATTCATCGAGTTGTAGTAGTGGATCTCGCGGCCACCAATCACAAAACCGTTCTCAGTGGCCTGGACATCTTCGTGCCACAGACCATAATTCGAGTCGGCCTTGAACAGGGCTGCGAACGTCGGGATATCGCGAATATCCGATACCGAAAACGGCGACCAGAGGTTGTGCTTCAGAGCGGCTTTGAGCACCGAACGGCCGATGCGACCAAAACCGTGGATGGCTACCTTGCCCACTGCGATCTCCTTTACGATACCTGCCCTTGCATGCAGCAAGGTACCCCAGTGCAACCCGTGTGTCAAGCACAGGCGCGCGGTGATTCGGCTACAATGTGGCGAGTGTGACGCGATAAGGAG
>JAYUYF010000796.1:0-2527 GCA_043752605.1 Roseiflexaceae bacterium | reverse complement strand
TTGCGCGCTTACGTATGCCTGGCAAACAGACAATCTTTGTATTACTCCTTTCGACATTAATGCTACCAGGTATTGTACTGATCATTCCACAGTTTGTCCTGTTTCAGCGCATGCAATGGATTAATTCGTTTTATCCGCTGATTGTGCCTGCGTTCTTTGGCAATGTGTTTTATATCTTTCTGATGCGTCAGTTTTTGCTCACGATACCGCGCGATCTGGAAGAAGCCGCACGAATCGATGGTGCAGGGTACCTGCGTATCTACGCACTGATCGCAATGCCGCTGATCGTCCCGGCGGTGATTGTGGTAGCAGTCTACACCTTTGTCGCAACCTGGAACGATTTTCTTACACCGTTGATTTATCTCAGCGACGAAGACAAATATACGCTGGCGATTGCGTTGCGCTATCTTCAGGGCGGTATGCGCTCGCGCCCGGAGACACATTTGCTGATGGCAGGGTCGACGATTGCTATTCTGCCGTGTATCGTGCTGTTTTTACTCGCACAGCGCTGGTTCATCCAGGGCACAGTCGTCACTGGATCGAAAGGATGATGAGATCGATGGCCAACACTGACCAACCAGTGCTCCGCGCACCAGAAATATTCGACACGATCGTCATCGGCGGTGGGATCATGGGTGTCAGCGCCGCGTACCATCTGCTGCTGGCCGGCGCCGGCCGGGTGCTGCTGCTCGAACGCGAGCCTGATCTGGCGACGCGCACCACACACGGCGCGGCGGGTTTTATCGCGCCCTGGTGGCTGACGAGCGGCGCGCCCGAGCCCGAGTTGCGTATCGAGCGCTATGCTATGGCGCTATACCGCGATCTGGCCACCCGCCACACGATCGGGTTACGCGCGCACGGGCTGGCGCATATTGCCACCACCACAGCGAGCGACGCCGGGCTGCGGCGCAGCGCACTGATCGCGCGCGAACGGCTGGGTGCCGATCTGGTCGAACTCCTCGAACCCGCCGATCTGCGCGAGCTGGTGCCGATCGTGAACCCGACGCAGGTTGGTGCCACATTGCTGGTGCGCGATGCCTTCAGCCTGGTCGCCGCCGATGCCGTCCGCGCACTGGCGCAGGAGTTTGTGGCGCTGGGTGGCGCGATCCGCACGGGGAGTGCCGTCGAGCAGATCCTGATCGATGCGGGCCAGGCGCGCGGCGTGATGACCAGCGCTGGGCCGATCCACGCCGAACACGTCGTCGTTGCCGCCGGTGCCTGGTTGCGCCAGCTGGCGCACCACAGCGGCGTGCCGCTGCCGCTGCTCGCGACCCAGGCCAGCCGGTTTGTGACGCAACCGCTGGCTGCGGTGCCGGCCGATATGCCCATGCTGATGTTCCCGGCCTATCACAATCTCTACCTGCGCCCGGAGGCGGGCGGCCTGCTGATCGGCTGCGAGGAGATCGTCATCCACCCACCGACGCTGCAGGGCGATATGGCGACGCTCGCGCGTGGCGATGTACCGGCCCGCGTTGCGGCGGGTGTCTCGCCGGTGGACGATACCACCCATCACTATCATCTGTGGCTGGCACGCGCATTTGCGCGTGTGGTGCCACTGCTCGCCGAGATTGCGGTACGCGAGGTACGGGTGGGCTACCCGACGCGCGTGCCGGATATGCGCCATATCTGCGGCCCGGCGGCCGGTATCGGCGGGTTGTACCTGCTTGGCGCAGATCTCGAGTGCGGCATGACCCACGGCCCGGGGCTCGGCAAAATGCTCGCCGACCAGATCAGCAAGGCGCCGGACGCTGACGCGACAACCGTCTACGCAGCGACGCGATTTGGCGAGGCAGGCTAGCGATGTGATTACGCCCCGCTTCCGGCCTGGGAGCGGGGATGGTGGTGAGGGCGCACACGCACAAACGCAGATTACGCAAACTGCCACATTGATCCGACCGAGCGCGGACATGCTGCTCGTGGCGATAGACAGAAGCTTGAAAACAGGAGCGACACACATGACTACCCACGACGTAACTCGACGGCGGTTCCTCCAACTCAGCGCACTCAGTGGAGCTTCGCTGCTCGCCGCCTGCGGTAGCACGCCCACCGCACCCGCACCCGGCGCACCCACCGCTGCTGCGGGCAGCGGCCCGACCACAGCACCGGTCGCCAGCACCGAGGCCGTGACCGTCGGCCTGCTGAACGAGAATTGGGGTGAAATCTACAACGGACTGATGATGGCGATCAGCGACCAGTTCACCACCGAGAACCCAAACATCGCGATCGAGTGGAATTTTGACCAGGATAACGTCACCAAACTGACGACATTGCTGGCGGCCAACACACCGCCCGACGCGACGATCATCCGGCCCGGCACGCTCGCGACCCTCACACGGCGTGGTGCGATCCAGGAGATGGACAGCCTGGTACAGGATGCCGGTCTTACGCGCGATGCGTTTGTCAAACCGCTCTACGATGGCAATCTGGTTGACGGCAAGCTGTACGCCATCCCGGGTGGTGCCGACTATATCTGCATGATCTACAGCAAAGACGTCTTCCGCGCCGTTGGGCTCGACCCCGAGAAGCC
>JAYUYF010000795.1:0-6401 GCA_043752605.1 Roseiflexaceae bacterium | reverse complement strand
TTCGCCACCTTCGCGCCCTTCGTGGTCCAAACGGCTCGCGTCCAGAATCAAAAAGCCCCTCGCTCCGTTGGCCGGAGCGAGGGGCAAAAAGCATAAGCTAGTGAGCGCTCCTCTCCCCTTGAGGGAGAGGGGTAGGGGGTGAGGGCTTACCTTAGAAGTCCATCCCGCCGCCCATGCCGCCGCCGCCGCCGCCCATGGAGGAGGACTTGTCGTCGGGCAGGTCAGCGATCAGGGCATCGGTGGTGAGCAGCAGGCCCGCGATCGAGACCGCGTTCTGCACTGCCGAGCGCGTAACCTTGACCGGATCCATCACGCCTTCGGCGATCGTGCTGCCGTACTGGCCGGTCAACACATTATAGCCGATCGTGTTATCGCCGGTCTCCTTCTGCATGCGGCGCACGGTATCGATGATCACCGCGCCGTCCTCGCCCGCGTTGCGGGCCAGAATACGCATTGGCTCTTCGAGTGCGCGGCGCAGGATCTGCAGACCGATGCGCTCATCGTCGTTGCTGACCTGGACGTTGTCGAGCACGCTGATGACGTTCAGCAGTGCAACGCCGCCGCCCGGAACGATGCCCTCCTCAACAGCGGCGCGGGCCGTGCTGAGCGCATCTTCGACGCGGTGCTTCTTCTCTTTGAGCTCGGGCTCGGTGGCACCACCGACCTTGAGCACCGCCACGCCGCCGGCGAGCTTCGCCAGCCGCTCCTGCAGCTTCTCACGGTCGAAGTCGCTGGTCGTGGTCTCGGTCTGGGCGCGGATCTGCTCGATGCGGGCACGAATCGCGCGCTCATCGCCACGGCCTTCGATAAAGGTCGTGTTGTCCTTGTCCGCGATCACGCGGCGGGCGCGACCCAGGTCTTCGAGTGTTGCGCTGTCGAGCTTGCGGCCGATCTCTTCCGAGATAACCGTACCGCCCGTCAGGATCGCGATGTCCTGCAACATCGCCTTGCGGCGGTCGCCAAAGCCCGGGGCCTTGACAGCCAGCGCATTGACAGTACCGCGCAGCTTGTTCACCACCAGGGTGGCCAGTGCCTCACCGTCCACGTCCTCAGCAATGATCACGAGGTTCTTGGTGACCTGCAGCGCCTTCTCAAGCACCGGCAGCATCTCCTGGATGCTCGAGATCTTCTTATCGGTGATCAGGATGTAGGGCTCTTCGAGCTCCGACTCCATGCGCTCCGAGTTGGTCACGAAGTAGGGCGAGATATAGCCGCGGTCGATCTGCATACCCTCGGTGTATTCCTTCTCGAAGGCAATACCCTTGGACTCCTCGACCGTGATCACGCCATCCTTACCGACCCTCTCCATCACTTCGGCGATCAGCTCGCCGATTTCGGCATCGGCGGCCGAGATCGTGGCAACGTGGGCGATATCGCCGCGGTCACGCACGGGCTTGGCCAGCTCGCGCAGACCGACAACCAGCGCCTCAGCGCCACGGTCGAGGCCACGCTTGATCATCATCGGATTGGCACCGGCCGCCACGACCTTCATGCCCTCGTGGACGATCGCCTGCGCCAGTACGGTCGCGGTCGTGGTACCGTCACCGGCAACATCGTTGGTCTTGGTCGCAACTTCGACCAACAGACGCGCGCCCATGTTCTCGAACGGATCCTTGAGCTCGATCTCCTTGGCAACCGTGACACCGTCGTGGGTGACCGTCGGTGCGCCAAATTTCTTATCGATCGAGACATTACGGCCACGTGGCCCGAGGGTGGTTTTCACCGCATCGGCCACAGTATCGACGCCGCGCTTCAGCGCGCGTCGCGCCTCTTCGTGGAAAACAAGTTGCTTCGCCATGATATCGTTTTATCCTTTATCTTAGTAGCTGTGGATACGACCAGAGACTACTCAGCGATGATGCCGAGGATGTCCTTCTCGGACATGATCAGGTACTCGACGTCGTCAACCTTGTACTCAGTGCCGCTGTACTTCGCGAACAGCACCCGGTCGCCCGACTTGATATTCATCGCGACGCGCTTGCCGTTGTCGTCGATGCGACCCTCGCCTACCGCCATCACGCCACCCTCCATCGGGCGCTCCTTGCTCGCGGTGTCGGGCAGGAAGATACCACCCTTGGTCTTCTCCTCGCGCTCCGCTGGCTTGATTACCACACGGTCGCCGAGCGGCCGGATTCGAAAGTCCGCCATTGCGCCATTCCTCCTCAACGATTGTTGTGCTCGTCCATCACACAGTTTGGCACTCGCGTCTAAGAGTGCTAACCTTTTTGAGTGTACACACAACTGCCGAGTTTGTCAAGCGCAGATTAGCACTCAGGTAGGGTGAGTGCGAAAAGAGCGGGCCACGGGTGGCGGGGCAATGCGTGTATTGCCGCCGGTAGCGACACAAAATTTTGCATCTCTACGTAGGATCTACCCCGCCATCAGCGCCCGATCGCCCACCATCGCAGCAAACAGGAGGAACAGGTACAGGAGCGAATACTTGTAGAGCGCCCACGAATCGGGTATGGTGCCAGTGCGCTGCAATGTAAGCGCGAGGTGCAGCAAGAGCCCGCCGAGCACCAGCGCCGCCACGAGGTACGGCGCGCCGAGCATGCCCACGGCGAAGGGCAGGATCGAAACCATCAGCAGCATCACCGTATAGAGCACAATCTGGCGCATTGTATGCGGGTCATCCGTGACGACCGGCAGCATTGGTACACCCGCGCGCGCATAATCCTTCTGCCGGATGAGCGCCAGCGCCCAGAAGTGCGGTGGCGTCCAGTAAAACACGATCAACCAGAGCAGCAGCGCGGCAGGAGCGACCGACCCGGTGACCGCCGCCCAGCCCACCAGTGGCGGGAAGGCACCCGCCCCACCGCCGATCACGATGTTGCTCTGCGAGGTGCGCTTGAGCCACAGTGTGTAGATCACCACATAGTAGAGCAGCCCGGCAAATGCGAGCGCGGCTGTCAGCAGGTTTACGTAGATCGCCAGGATCCCAAACGCGAGTGTGGCGAGCGTGCCACCCAGTACCAGCGCGTGCCAGGCCGGGATACGCCCGCTGGGGATCGGGCGGCGCGCGGTGCGGCCCATATTCACATCGAGATCGCGGTCAAAATAGCAATTGAACGCGTGGCTGCCCGCCGCCATCAACCAGCCACCCACTGCCGTCCACAGCACCAGCCCCAGCGCGGGTGACCCGGCAGGCGTGATGTACATACTGGTGATTGTGGTGAAGATCAGCAGCGTGATCACGCCCGGCTTGGTCAGGCTCACATAGTCTTTGAGCAGTGAAGGTTTGCCGCTGAGCAGCACGGTATCGCTCGCACCCGCCGCCGGGCTGGCCGCAGCCACGCGCGCGGTGGCTGGCAACCGCCAGAGCAGTGCCGCGAGTGTGATCAACGCCGCCCACGCACCGCCGCCAGTGGCAAAATGCAACACGCGTGTGGCCACGACCGGCAGCGCGCCGCCCAGACCCGCGAGCGCGACCAGCGCGCCAACCGCGTTGCTGGCCAGCACAAGCGCCAGCACCCACCACGCCACCCGCCGCAGCAGCGGCTCGGCGCGCCCACGCAGTACGAGTACGACGGCCACCAGCGCCAGCAGCGAGCCACCAAACGCGACGCCGCGGTGCGCGAGTGCCAGCGCCGCCGCATCATTCTGCGGCGCGCAGAGCGGCCAGGTTGGGCAGGCGGCCGCCCCGCCCGCTTCGATCCCCAGTGCACCGATGATCAGCGCCGCGTAGGTGAGCAGCGCGCCTGCACCAAGCACCGCAAGTGTACGCTGGCGTGTTGCCGTAGCGCGTGCGCCGGCGCGCACACTGGCCAGCAGCACGCTGCGCGCCACCAGTACACCAATTGCCAGCGCCAGTACGGCGTAGGCCAGCGCGCTCAGCGCCGCACCACTGGTACCGACGACACCGCTCGGTGCCAGCACCACGGCGATCGCCAGCACCGCAGCCGCCGCACCCACACACGTCGCTCGCCACGCACTGGCGTCTATCTGCTGCTCAGGCATGCCACGCCTCTTTCATGGTCTTGTTTGTTGTTCTTGCGCTCCGTATCGCGTCAGTATAGCACGCACACAAGTTTGTATCAAGTTTCACAAGCTCAGTATGTAATACAACCGTATGCTGACCGATCGCATCATTTTATCCAAAAAAAAGCCCGCGATGTTGTACAACTGCGCGGGCCTGGTGAACGAAGCGAATGCTGATTTACACGGCGACGGGCAATGGCGTCTCCGCTGCAACCGGCTCGGCCACCGGCACCGCGGTTGCCGGCGTAGACGGTAGCACCAGCCACGCGACGACCATCAGGGCGAACAGTACCAGTACCAGCATTGTCATCGGATCCATTGTACACTTCCTCTCGTATAAAATAGCTAAATCGTGTCAGGCAGATTGGTTCGTTGATGGCCTGACATCACCAGGCCACGCGTCGTGAAGATGTTAGGACTGGTACGCCGTCTCGCCATGCTGCGAGGCATCGAGCCCGCGCTGCTCTTCATCGCTCGAGACGCGAATGCCGATCACGGCATCAATCGCCTTGAGCAGGACAAACGTCACACCCCCCGCATACGCCGCAACGACAATCACGGCGACAAGCTGGGTGAGTAGCAAGCCAGGATTACCGTACAACAAACCATCGTTACCAAACTCGTTGACCGATTTGGTGGCAAAGATGCCGGTGGCCAGCGCACCGATGATGCCGCCAACGCCGTGGACACCAAAGACATCGAGCGAGTCATCGACACGGCCACGCACCACCATTTCGACGGCGATAAAGCAGCCAACGCCCGCCAGCAGACCGATGATCAGCGCCGACATTGGCGTCACAAAGCCCGCCGCTGGCGTAATACCGACCAGACCAGCCACCGCGCCCGCCGCTGCGCCAAGGACACTCGGCTGCTTGTGGCGGATCCAGCTCGCCGTCATCCAGGCCAGCGCCGCCATCGCGGCTGCGATATGCGTGTTGACAAACGCGAGCGCGCCCAGACCATTCGCGCCGAGCGACGAGCCTGCGTTGAAGCCAAACCAGCCAAACCAGAGCAGCGCCGTGCCGAGCACCGTCATGGTCGCGTTGTGTGGTGCCATCGGCTCCTTACCATAGCCAAGCCGCTTGCCGAGCACCATCGCACACACCAGTGCCGAAACACCCGAGGTGATGTGTACCACCGTACCGCCTGCGAAATCGAGCGCACCCATGTTGCGGATCCAGCCACCCACACCCCAGACCCAGTGTGCCACCGGCGCATACACAAACGTGGCCCACAGCAGCGCAAAGACGATAAACGCCTTGAAGCGCTTGCGCTCGGCAAATGCTCCCGAGATCAGTGCGGGCGTGATCACCGCAAACATCATCTGGAAGACCATGAATGCCAGATGCGGGATCGTCGCCGCGTAATCGGCGTTTGGCTCCATACCGACGCCATTCAGGCCGAGATAGTTCAGCCCACCGATGATGCCACCCTGCGTCGGGCCAAAGGCCATGGTGTAGCCCCACAGCGCCCACTGCACGCTGATCAGCGCCAGAATGAAGAAGCTGTGCATAATCGTCGAGAGCACATTCTTCTCACGCACCATACCGCCGTAAAACAGCGCCAGGCCCGGGGTCATCAGCATGACCAGCGCCGATGCGATCAGTACCCAGGCGGTATCCGCCCCGTTGAGAGCATCCATAGCCATCCTCCATCAACAGTCTGCTCGTTTAGACGATCCGACCATCTCGCACATCGTGGTACACCGTACACGGTGCACCTGTCAGCGCGACAGCATCGTCGGCGCGGGGCAAATGCGTGAATATGGTTGTGTTCTTAGATGATATGGTAAAATCTGGTTATTGCGTAGGGCACTTTTAGACGAAGTTGTTGGACGTGATCTGTACAAACTATACAGAAGCTCGCGGGGATCTCTATATGCTTGCTGCTACATTACCGCTCATTGCCGATCTGCTTCGTACACGGCGCGCCGGTGCGCTGGGCACGCTCGATGCCGGTGCGCCCTACGTCTCGCACGTGGCCTGCGCACCCGCTGCCGATCTCTCGCACGTCGTCTTGCTGCTCAGCGGCCTCTCGCCGCACACGCACCACCTGCACGCGGATCCGCGCTGCTCACTGCTGCTGGCAGAACCGGTGCTACCCGACACCGCCGATGTGCTGCAACTCGCGCGCCTGACCCTGCTCGGCAATGCACACCCGATCGCTGCGGCTGAACAGGCGGATGCGCGCCGCATCTATCTGGCGCATCTGCCGGAAACAGAGATGCTCTTCACTCTCGGCGATTTCACGCTCTTCCGCCTCATCATCACCGGCGCACGCTACATCGGCGGCTTCGCCCGCGCTCTGACTCTCACACCCGAACATCTGCGCACGGCTGCCGGAATGGGATGATTGCGGCGGGCGGGCGCGGGCGGGCGGCGCGGCGCGGCGCGATGATTCCGTAGGGGCAAAGCATTTCTGGA
>JAYUYF010000794.1:0-2528 GCA_043752605.1 Roseiflexaceae bacterium | reverse complement strand
AGCGGGCAGGCGTCTACCAGCGGGATATCATTTACCTGCGTGCCGTTGGTGCTGCCCAGATCGCGGATCAGAAAGCCGTCATCGCTGCGCTCGAGCCGGGCGTGGCGCCGCGATGCGAGCGGATGATCGATGACAATATCATTGGCGCTCTCGCGGCCAAGCGTAATCGCCTCGGCCACCCATTCGAGCTCGACCTGGTGAGCATCGGGCCGGCGAATTATCAGAAGTGGCGCTGGACCATACGCCATCATGACCTCCAGGTGTCGCAGCTGAACCGTTCGTGCAGGGCTTCCCAGTGTGGTACAATCTACACGTATTGGCTTACAAGTATACCACACCATGACTCAGCTCATCGGGCGGCGGCTTGGCCGCTATCTTATAACAGAAGAGCTGGGGCGCGGCGGCATGGCGCGCGTGTATCGTGCAGAAGACACACAACTGCAGCGTGCGGTTGCGCTCAAAATTCTGGCACCACAGCTGGCCGTCGATGAAGAATTCACCCGCCGCTTCGAGCGCGAGGCGGTGATGGTGGCCAATCTGCGCCACCCGGCGATCGTTACTATCCACGATGTCGGTGAGATCGACGGGCTGCGCTATATCGCTATGGAGTTTATCAACGGCCGTACGCTGCACGCGGTTCTGCGCGAGCGCGGCGCACTTGGCCTGGCGCTGACGGTCAGCATCATCAGTCCGATCGCGGATGCGCTCGACCACGCACACCGTGCGGGCGCGGTGCATCGCGATGTCAAGCCGCAAAATGTCATGATCGATATCGAAGGCCGCGTGCTGCTCACCGATTTTGGTATTGCACAGGCCCCCGAGCATCACGATGGCGAGCGGCTGACGCGCACCGGCATGTTTATGGGGACGCCCGAGTATATCTCGCCCGAGCAGGCATCGGCCCAGCGTGTCGATGGTCGCAGTGATATTTACTCGCTCGGCATCGCAGCCTACGAGAGCATCACCGGCACGGTGCCGTTTGTCGGCGCCACGCCGCAGTTGATCGTCGCACACGTGCAGACACCACCGCCGCCGCCCTCGAAGATCGATCCGGCGCATCCGGCAGCGCTCGATGCGGTCTTTGCACGCGTGCTGGCAAAACACCCGGATGACCGCTACCCAAACGGTGCCGCCTTTGTTGCGGCGCTGCGCCGCGTGGCACGCGCTGTGGGTGAGGAGCCGGTCTCGTCGCAGGATCTGGCCGATCTGGCGCGCGCCCGCCCGCGTGCCGCCACGGCCGCGCGCCAAACCCCGCCACCCGTGCGCGCGTCGACAGCCGCCGCCCCCACCGCACGGTCGATCCCTGGTCAGGCCAGCCCGCGCCCGGCATCTTCGTTTCGGCCGGCCGCACCGCGCACACCACCACGCCCGATCACCGTGCCGCCGCGTACGGTTCCCTGGCGTGTCGTCGGCCCGGCTGGTGCCACGATCGCGATCGTCACCGGCGCGCTGCTGGCCGCGATGATGGGTGCGCCGACGACCGGCGGCGCGCCACCCGGGTTCCCGACCGCCGCCGTGACGGGTGGCAGCCAGTTTTTGCCTTCGCCGCTGCCGCCATCGGCCACGCCGACGCAGACACTGGTGCCAACCGCCGTGCCCACGCTCGCGCCGCTGCCCACGCCGCAGCCATTGCCGACTGCCGAGCCGCTGCCCACACCACTGCCCGCCACCGCCGCGCCGCCAACCACCGCACCGGCTACGGCGGTGCCGCCGACGCGCCTGCCCGCGACTGCTGCGCCCGCCACCGCGCTCCCGGTGACTGCCGCGCCCGCCACCGCGCTTCCGGCGACTGCTGCGGCCGCCACCGAGACGCCGCAGGCAACCACGCCGACGCTTGCCGTCACCGAGACACCGGTTCCGCCCACGCTGCTGCCGACATCGCCGCCACCACCCACCGAGACCGCTGGCCCTTCACCCACGCCCGATATCCTGCCCACTCCGCCGCCCGTGGGTGGCTGATCCACGCCCATGCGCGAACTGCCCGCTGCATTGGTACACGCCGTCGAGCAGGCGCTGGCGCGTGTACCGCCTGCCCGGATCGAGCGTGCGGCGCACGAGTTGAGCGCTCGCTACCGTGGTGATCGCACCACCACCACACCGCTAGCCAGTGGTGCAACCGATGCACTGGCCTATGCCACGCTCCTGTTACCCGCTTGCTACGCCCAGATCAGCGCGGCGCTGCGCGCCACCGCCGCCCGCGCACCGGGTTGGGTTCCGTACAGCCAGCTCGATCTGGGCAGCGGGCCAGGTACCGCGCTCTGGGCCGCCACCGCACAGTGGCCCGCGCTTCAGCGGCTGACGGCACTCGAACGCGAACCGGCATTCCTCGCGCTGGCGCGCGAACTCGCGGCTGCATCGCCAGTGATCCAGCAGACGCACTGGCTGCGTGGCGATGTGACCGCACCTCCCGATGCGCCCGCCGATCTGGTGACGATCGCGCACGTACTCAACGAATTGCCCGCCGCGCAGCAAGCGCGCGCCGTGGCGGCCGCCTGGCAGCGCACGGCAGGTGTCTTGCTAATTGTTGA
>JAYUYF010000793.1:0-6407 GCA_043752605.1 Roseiflexaceae bacterium | reverse complement strand
AATGCCCGCTGCCGACCACCAGCACCCGGCGGCCTGCGTAACGCGCGCGTTCTGCCCCGCGCATATCCGGGATCCCGTATGCGATGCGATCCGCAGCGGCGTGTTCGCCCAGCGCCACGAGGCCGTTGGCCCCCAGCGGGTTTGGCATCGCCCACGTCCCCGAGGCATCGATCACCGCGCGCGCCAGCAACTGGTCTTCGTGGCCATCATGGATGTAGCGCACCAGGAATGGTGCGTCCGCTCGGCCTGCGTCCTGCATCTTGTCATGGTTCTGGCGCGCCACCGCCACCACGCGGTGACCGGTGCGGATCTGCGGCGCGAGTGCGGGATGCGCTGCGAGTGGGACGAGATACTGATCGACAAGCTCCGCACCCGTCGGGTACAATACACCATCTGGTTCCTGCCAGCATGTTTCGGCCAGCAGCGCACGCGCAGCATCGTCCATGACATACCGCCAGGGTGAGAACAACCGCACATGACCCCACGCACGCACACTGGCGGCGATCTGTGCGCCAGCTTCGAGCACCACAAACGGCATGTTGCGGCGCGTGAGGTGTGCGGCGGCAGCCAGACCGACTGGCCCGGCACCGATCACCACGACTGGATAGGTTGGATCGGTCATTGTCGTACTCCCGTGCTGCATATCGACCAATATCAATATACCGAAGAAAAAAATTACGCCCGACCGGCGAGCAAGCCATCGATCTGGGCACGCACGGTGTCGAGCGCTGCCGGGCGCACGACGTAATAGGCCCACTGCCCGCGGCGTTCGCAATCGATCAGGCCGCCATCGCGTAGCAAACGTAGATGGTGCGAGACCGTCGCCTGCTTCACCGGCAGCGCCGCTTCGAGATCGCAGACACACACCTGCCCGGCATGGCGGATGAGCAGATCGAGAATTTGAACACGGATCGGGTGCGCCAGCAATTGGAGCTGCGCGCTGATCTGTTCAGCAATCCCATCCGGGAGCCGCGCGAGATCAGCGCAGCAGCGTTCGCCAAATGTGCGCGGCTGGGTGGCAATGATTTGGATTGTGTCACTCATCGTCTACTCCTGTGCAACAAGTATACGCTATATATTGATTAGTGTCAATATACAACCAGGCACCGGATTACGTTATAATACATGCGGTGCAAACCGCCGTCGCGGGCGATGCGCCACCGCTGGGGCAACCTAGAGGAACTTCCCGACTCCCCGGCCGCTTCGGCGGCAGGCCGCCCCGCGAAACCGTAAGCGGGGGCAGTGCGGTAGCAATGCCGCGCTGACGCAAGACGGCAACAGAGAGTAGACCCGCCAGTTCGCTGGTGAGGGGTGAAAGGGTGCGGTAAGAGCGCACCGGCGTTGGCAGTGATGTCGGCGGCCAGGCGACTGCGCCGGTTGTCAGGGAGCAAGGTGCGTGGGGTGGGCTCATCGAGTGGGAGTGCTGGTTCGCCAGCACGTCAATACCACCGCGTTCGCTCGCATCGCCGCCGCACGGGCGAGGGCGGGTAACACCCGTCAGACCACACGCGGCCCGCGCTCGCGCGGAGAGAGATGGTGGCATACAACAGAATCGGGAGTACTTTCGCCCGCGATACCGCTGTAGGGCCGAAGCATTCGCTGTGGCTCGCAAGCCGCAGGGGATGCTTCGGCCCTACAGCGCATTCCAGCGCCCTTCGACGCGCAACGCCTGTGCCAGCCGCCGCTGATATTCTGCCCGCGCGATCTCGATTGCGCCAAACTGCCGCATATGCGGCCCCACCAGATACTGCGTATCGAGCAGCACGTAGCCGCCATGCCGCAGCCGTTCTACCAGGTGTACCAGCGCCACCTTGCCCGCATCACGCTGCACGGTGAAAATGCTTTCGCCGGCAAACAACCCGCCGAGCGCGACACCATACAGCCCGCCCGCCAACGCGTCACCCTGCCAGACCTCGACGCTATGCGCGTAGCCCAGGCGGTGCAACTCGCTGTACGCTTCCACCATCTCGGGCGCGATCCATGTCGTCTCGCGGCCGGGTCGTGCGGCGGCGCAGTGCTGCATCACCGTCCGAAACTGGGCATCGACCGTGATTGTGTAGTCAGTACTGCGCACGGTACGCGCCAGCCGCCGCGGCACATGAAACGCATCGAGCGGGAGCACCGCGCGCGGATCGACATCGTACCATTCGATGCCGTCATCGTCGGCCATCGGAAAGAGCCCCTGCGCGTAGCCGCTGAGCAGCACGGCCGGGGTCAGTGTCAGCGTGGCGTCAGAGTTCGACAAAATACGACCGGCTCGCTGCCGAGAGCAAATCGCGTGAGAGCGTGGGTGGTTGGCGGGTGAAGCGTGCGATATCGATCAACTGATCGATCAGATCGCGCGGGTGGCATGCGCGCATCTCGAGCTTGCGCACATTGTACTCGTGTTCAATCAGATAGCGCAGCCCGTCATCGTTGTACTGCACATTGCGCGCGATACAGATCCGGCGCATAATCTCGCGATATTCGGCGGGCGTCGGGTTGCCGACCTCGATTTTATACCGGATCCGCCGCAAAAACGCCTCGTCTACCAGCTGTTTTGGCTCGATATTGGTCGAGAAGATGATCAACTGGTCAAACGGTACTTCGATCTTTTTCCCGGTGTGCAACGTGAGAAAGTCGACGCGCTTCTCGAGCGGTACGATCCAGCGGTTTAGGAGATCGCGCGGGCGCATCTGCTGGCGGCCAAAGTCGTCGATCAGAAACAGCCCGGCGTTGGCTTTCATCTGCAACGGCGCTTCATAATAACGGCTCTCGCTGTTGTAGACCAGATCGAGCGATTCGAGATTGAGTTCGCCACCTGCGATCACGATCGGCCGCTTCGAGAGCACCCAGCGCGCATCGGTGGTGTTGGCTGCGCCATCGGGCAATGGCTGCGTGTCGTGGTGGATCGGGTCGAACACGCGGATGATCTGGCCATCGACGATCACCGCATACGGAATAGCGATTGTATCCGAGAGCAGCCGCGCGGTGGCTTCGGCGATGCTGGTCTTGCCATTGCCTGCGTGGCCAAACAGAAAGATCGAGCGCCCCGAGTTGATCGCTGGGCCGAGTTGCTGCAACAGGTTCTCGTTGACCACCAGGTGCTTGAACGCCTCACGAATGCCCGCTTCGGTCACCACCAGGCCGCGCATGCGCTGCTCGGCCATCACGGCGGCGTAGCGCTCCAGCGGCACCGGTGCCGGGCCCAGATAGCCGCTGCGCTCGCCAATCTCGCGCGCCCGGTTCACGCCCTTGCTCGTGATCTGGTAGCGGTATGTGCGTGTGCCGATGCCCTCGGCACCCTTCACCTCGACCATATCCTCTTTGCGCAGGTAGGCGATCGCCTGATCAATGACCTGCTCCCACGGCAGATGAATGAGATCGACGATCGCGGTGCCGGTCATCTCGCCAACCATATATAACCCGCGTAGCACCAGATCAGCGATATACGCCAGCGCCAGACCGGTCTCCTCGACCGATTTTGGCCGCGCCGGCAACAACGCCGCGCCTGTCTTTTCCTCGCTCATGCACGCCTCCCCCGAAAATACGCGGCCAGCCCCGCGAGCAATGCGATCACCGGTACGACCGGCCACGGGATGGTGAGCCGGTAGGCAACGCCAAGCACATAGCTCAACCCCAGCCCCATCGTGAAGGTGAGCGCAAATGCCAGCGCGATCAGTTCCCAGTTTGGTTTACGGTTTGACATCGATCCTCCTGCCCGGTATGTTGCATGTAGTATAGCGGTTGGATGGAATTTCTGCTACTTGCGGATTTTGTGAAAAATGATACAATCTTATCTATAACCTTACAGATGCCGCTACAATGCGGTAGCGCGTCGATGATCATTGAGGAGACAGCCGTGAGTATCTATCAATCGAAGGTGGCGCAGCGCGGCATCGGGCTGTTGGCGCTGCTGCTGCTCACTGCGTGCGCCACGACGCCCGCCGCCGCGCCCACCGCCGCGCCGGCTGTGGCAGGCACGGCTGCGCCTGCCACCGAACTGGTGACGATCAAGACTGGTTTCATCCCGGTGGTGATTTACGCGCCCTTGTACGTCGGGATCGAGCGCGGCTATTTTGCTGCCGAAGGGCTCAACATCGAGCTGACACCGATCGTCAGTGGCAATGAGGCCGTCGTGCAGCTTGCTGCGGGCAATTTTGATGTTTCGATGGGCGGCGCAAACGCTGGCCTGTTTAATGCTGCCGCGCGCGGCGTCACGTTTTCGGTGGTCGCACCACTGCACACCGAGCGCCCGCCGATCACTAGCCCGCTGGTGATCAGTGCCAAACGCACAGACGAGTTCAAGACGATCGCCGATTTGAAGGGTAAGAAAGTCGCGGTCAACGCGATCGGCACCGCCACCGAATACTGGGTCAATCAGGCGCTCGCCACCGCCGGGCTAACGATGGCCGATATCGAGATTGTTGGCCTGCCGTTTGCCGATATTCCCGGTGCGCTGGAGGGTGGCTCGATCGATGCCGCAATTTTGACCGATCCGGGTGCGACGATCAATATCCAGCGCGGCGTGGTCTCGCTGCTCGCAAACGACTTTATCGATGGTTTCACCGCGACGTATGTATACATGAACGAAGGTATGCTGGCACGCCCGGAAGTGGCGCAGGCCTTCATGCGCGGCTACCTGCGCGCCTGCCGCGATCTGCAGGGTGCGTTTACGCCCGAGACGGCAGCGATCATCGAGAAGTATACCAAGGTGCCCGCCGCTGTGGTACAGACGAGCTTCCGGCCATATTACAGCCCGGACGGCACTGTGCCAGTCGAGAACCTGACGACACTCCAGCAGTACTTTCGCTCGCGTGGCCTGCTGACATACGAAGCCGACCTGGACGTGACGACGTTTGTCAATACGCAGGTCGCGCAGGAGGCGGCGGCGGCGCTCAAGTGATGAGCACGCCGCGCATCACCGTCGATGATTTGCACGTGCGCTATGCGACGCCCGGTGGCGCAATTGATGCGCTCGCCGGGCTCTCGCTCAGCGTGCCCGATGGTGAGTTGCTGTGTCTCGTCGGCCCTAGCGGTTGCGGCAAGACGACGCTGCTGCGCGTGCTGGCCGGCATCGAATTCCCCACCGCGGGCAGCTTCAGCGTACGCGCAGATGACCCGCAGCGGCCCACCACGGGCCTGGTCTTCCAACACGGTTCGCTGTTCCCCTGGATGACGGTTGCCGACAATGTGGCCTATGGCCTCCAGTTGCGCGGTGTGCCGCGCGCTGCGCGGCGTGCGGTCGCGCTGCGCTGGCTTGATACACTCGGGCTGGCGCGCTTTGCACCACTGTACCCCGGCCAGCTCTCGGGCGGCATGCAGCAGCGCGTCGGCATCGCGCGTGCATTTGCATACGACCCCGAAGTGTTGCTGATGGACGAGCCATTCGCCGCGCTCGATGCACAGAACCGGTTGCTGGCGCAACAGTTATTGTTGCGGCGCTGGGAGGAGCAGGCGCGCACTGTGGTCTTTGTGACGCACGCGATCGACGAAGCGCTGACGCTGGGTGATCGCATTCTGGTGCTTTCGGCGCGCCCGGCGCGCGTGCTGGCCGAGATTCGCGTGCCATTTGCGCGCCCGCGCGATGCGGTGGCGCTGCGCACCGACGCGCGCTTTGGCGCACTGTACGCCGAGATCTGGGATCTCCTGCGCGATGAAGTCGCCACCGCAGATGCCGAGGCTCGCCGCTGAGTGCCCGCACAGGAGCCGCCGATGCGTAACCGATTGCTCTCGATTCTGTCGCCGCTGTTCCTGGTCGCGCTTTGGGAGCTGGCGGTGCAAGTTGGCTGGCTCAACCGTGTCTTCTACCCGCCACCAAGCGAGGTGTTGGTCACAACGATCCGGATGATCGGCAACGGCGAGCTGCTGCGCGATGCCTGGATTAGCATCCGGCGCGTCGTCCTCGGCTTCGTCCTCGGCGCACTACCGGCGATCGCGATCGGGATCCTGATGGGTATCAATGCTCCTGTGCGCGCGCTGGTACGCCCGCTTGCCGCCGCGATCTACCCGATCCCCAAGATCGCACTGTTGCCACTGGTGGTCGTCTCGCTTGGCATCGGCGAGACCAGCAAAGTCGCCACAATCGCGTTCAGCGTCTTTTTCTTGATGGTTTTACATGTGGCCGCGAGCGTTGCGCAGGTTGATGTGCGGCATTTTGAGGCGGCGCGCGCGTTTGGTGCCCGGCCACGCGATCTGTTCCTTACGGTGGCGTTGCCAGGCAGCCTGCCGGGGATTATGAGCGGGCTCAAGATCGGCATGGGCTTTGCGCTGACGCTGATCGTTGGCATCGAATTTGTCGGTGCGGGCGATGGCATCGGCCATTTGATCTGGCAATCGTATGAGATCTATGCGATCGACCGGATGTTGACCGGTATCGTCACGATCGCGCTGATTGGCTGGGTCATTACGCTGTTGCTCGATGCGGC
>JAYUYF010000792.1:0-6412 GCA_043752605.1 Roseiflexaceae bacterium | reverse complement strand
AGGCGCACCCGTTGTCACGACGGAGGCTGATGATATCGAGAAAATCGAGGGCATCGGCCCGAAGATCGGGGCGGCATTGCGTGCTGCCGATGTAACGACCTTTGCACAAATCGCGGCGATGACAGCTGAGCAGATCGGTGAGATTGTCAGCGCGGCTGGCATCTCTCTTTTCGACGCGACGACGTGGCCGCAACAGGCTGCGCTGGCAGCCAGTAATGACTGGGACGCATTCAATCAACTGACTGGCCAGCTCAACGCTGGGCGGCGGGAGTAAGTTATGAAACTGCACGATCTGAAGCCAGCACCAGGTTCCCATCGCGAGCGCAAGCGCGTTGCACGTGGGCCGGGCTCGGGCAAAGGAAAAACAGGTGGTAAAGGTATGGGCGGCCAGAAGGCTCGCTCAGGCCCGAACCCGTATCGTACCTTCGAGGGTGGCCAGAACCGTATGGTTCGCAAGATGCCGTACCTGCGCGGGTTCAAAAACCGCTGGCGTGTCGAGTATCAAGTAATTAATCTCGAGCAGCTGAGTGAACTGCCAGCTGGTGAAGAGGTTTCGTACGACAAGCTCGTCGAGAGCGGTGTCCTCGATGCCAAGCAGCCGCTGAAGATCCTGGGTGACGGCGAGTTGTCGCTCGGGCTAACTGTACGCGCGCACAAGTTTAGTAGCAGCGCTCGCAGCAAAATCGAGTCATCTGGTGGCACAATCATTGAATTGCCGTGGGATGCCCCGCGCCGGAGCCGCAGCCGTGGCCCGAACATGGCGATGGTTAATCGCAAGGTAAGCGAGGCATAATTATGCTGCAATCGGTACGTCAGGCACTGGTACTGCCTGAGCTGCGCAACAAAATACTGTTCACGCTCGGTATGCTGGTCGTGTTCCGGCTGATTGCCCATATTCCTGTGCCCTATATTGATCCGACGGCGTTGGAGAGTCTACGAACTGCATTGCAGACAAACCAACTCGCGCAGCTGCTGAATATCTTTGCAGGCGGCGCGCTGCAAAACCTGTCGGTGGCGGCGATGGGTGTCTACCCGTACATCACCGCCCAGATTATCATTCAGCTGCTGCAGCCGCTCATCCCGGCACTCGATGCGTTGCGCAAAGAGGGTGAGCAGGGCCGCATGCAGCTGAATAAAATCACGTTCTACGCCACGGTACCGATGGCGTTCTTGCAGGCCTATGGTCAGACATTGACGCTTGAGCGTGGGCTTGGCATCGGCCAGGGACTATTCCGCACGCCGTTCGACATTATTAACAATTTCTTCCCAACGTTTACCATCCTCATGACGATGGTCGCAGGGACGATGCTGCTGGTATGGCTTGGTGAGCAGATCCAGCAATACGGTATCGGCAATGGCCTATCGATGATTATCTTTGCGGGTATCGTCTCAGGTTTGCCGGGTGTTATTTCGCAGGCGTTCACCTCGGTGCAACTGGGTGGATTCGAGACCGGGCTTGGCATTGTGCTCTTCCTGGCGATCGGTCTACTGACATTGGTCGGTATTGTGCTAATGCACGAGGGTACACGCAAAGTGCCAGTGCAATACACGAAGCGCGTGCGTGGGAACCGCGTGTATGGCGGCCAGAGTAGCCACATTCCGCTTAAAGTAAATATGGCGGGTATGATCCCGCTAATCTTTGCACAGAGCATTATTATCTTCCCGGGTACACTCGCATCATATGCGTGCCCCGAGCAGGTGGCCCCAGCAGGTGCGGGTTTGCTGAAGCAGGCAGCGTGCTTTGCATATCAGACCTTTAGCCCTTCGGTGGCAGGTAATGTGCAGACGTGGGGTGGTCTGATTTATGCAGTATGTCTGTTTGTCCTGGTCTACTTCTTCACCTACTTTTACACAAAGGTGATTTTCGACCAGCAGAACATCCCGGATTCGTTGGCGCGTAATGGTGGCTTTGTGCCAGGTATTCGGCCGGGTAAAAAGACTGATGAGTACCTGAATCAGGTGGTGAGCCGGATTACGCGCGTCGGAGCATTGTTCCTGGCGTTGGTGTCGGTGTTGCCATTCTTGACGCAGGTTATCACCGGTATCCCGATCGGCCTCGGCGCGACTGCGTTGCTGATCGTCGTTGGTGTCGCTATCGATACGCTTCGTCAGATCGAGGCGCAGATGGTGATGCGAAATTATGAAGGGTTGATCAGCAATCGCTGATCGCCGGGCTGACGCGCAAGATAGGGAAGCCGTATGGACATTATCTTGCTGGGAGCGCCCGGCGCGGGTAAAGGGACGCAGGCAAAAGCGATTGAAGAGCATACGCGGCTGGTACACGTGGCCAGTGGTGATCTCTTTCGCGCGGCGTTGCGCCAGGGCACCGAGCTGGGCATGCTCGCCAAGTCATATATGGATCGCGGCGCGCTGGTGCCAGACGAAGTCGTCATTCGGATGATCATCGAGCGTATCAGCGCTGCCGACTGCGCGGGTGGCGTAATCTTTGATGGCTTCCCGCGCACGCGCGAACAGGCGCTAGCACTGGAAAAAGATCTGGCCGCACAGCGGCGTGCGATCAACCTGGTACTGTACCTGCGCGTGCCAGAAGCGATGTTGCTTCGGCGCATTGCTGGCAGGCAGACTTGCAAAACTTGCGGGTCTACCTATAATGTATACTATTTTCCTTCCAAACGTCCAGATATTTGTGACGATTGTGGCGGGAAGCTGTATCAGCGCAGTGATGACACGATGGAGACAGCACGGCACCGGCTAGAAGTCTATTTCGCGCAGACGATGCCGCTGATTGAATATTTTCGTGAGCAGGGTAGCCTGACCGAAATCGATGGTCAGCGTGAGATCGGGCAGGTAACGGAAGCGATGATCCAAGCGCTGGGGCACGTTCGGCACGCACAGTAGCAGACACGCCCGCCGCGCATGTTGGTGGGTGAAAGGGGAGTATGGCGAAGAAGAAGACAGATGTTATCGAGCTTGAGGGGACGATTCTTGAACCGCTCCCGAATGCGATGTTTCGCGTGCAGCTCGAAAATAACCACGAAGTGCTCGCGCATATTTCGGGGCGTATGCGGATGAACTACATTCGTATTTTGAAAGGTGATCGGGTGCTGGTTGAATTGTCGCCTTATGACTTGACAAAAGGCCGCATCACGTATCGCTACCGGTAAAAGCGGAGACCAGGCACGTCGTAGCCTGCGTCGAGCGGGTGGCGTCGTTTTGTGCTGTTGCAACAATTCGGTGTGGCAATTTCACACACGAGCAGGAGGATACCATGAAGGTGCAAGCGTCGGTCAAACCGCGCTGCGAATATTGCAGGGTGATCAAGCGCAAGGGCGTCATCCGGGTCATTTGCAGCCGTCAGCCAAAGCATAAGCAGCGCCAGGGATAGGAGCAGGACGATATGGCACGTATTGCGGGCGTCGATATTCCTCGTGGGAAGAAGATCGAAATCGCCATCACCTACATCTACGGGATCGGGCGCACAAATGGCGCGGTAGTGCTGGCGAAAGCCAATGTCGACCCGGATAAGCGGGTGCGCGAACTGACGGAGGACGAAGTCGTCCGGATCCGTGAGATCGTGGAGCGCGAGTATCGTGTCGAGGGTGACCTGCGCCGTGAGGTGCAGATGAATATCAAGCGGCTGATGGATATCGGTTGCTACCGTGGGTTGCGTCACCGCAAGGGCATGCCTGTACGCGGGCAGCGCACGAAGACCAACGCGCGCACGCGCCGCGGCCGTAAGGGTGCAGCGATCGGTATGAAGAAGAAGGTCAAGAAGTAATTCGCCGCACGCTGGTGCGGATGTTGGTCGCGTGTGGCGCGGCGTAGGGAGGAACCATGGCGAAGCAACCTGCAAAGGGTGCGGCGGCTGCCAATAAGCGGCAGCGCGGGAAGCGGCGCGAGAAGAAAAACGTGCCACGTGGCCAGGCGCATATTCTGAGTACGTTCAACAATACGATCGTGACGATCACCGACCCGGCTGGCAACGTGGTGTGCTGGTCGAGCGCGGGGCAAAACGGCTTTAAGGGCTCGCGCAAGAGCACACCGTATGCAGCACAGCTTGCATCGGAGATTGCGGCGCGCAAGGCGATGGAAAACGGGATGCGCTCGCTCGAAGTGTTTGTCAAGGGTCCGGGATCGGGCCGTGAGTCGGCAGTACGTTCATTGCAATCGGCCGGACTGCAAGTGACCGCGATCACCGATGTCACACCCATCCCACACAATGGTTGCCGCCCGCCCAAGCGCCGGCGCGTCTAACGGAGGATAGAAGTTCATGGCACGATATCGTGGTCCTATCGGCAAAGTGAGCCGACGGCTAGGCATTGCAATCACGGATAAAGCGGCGCGCGTACTCGCAAAGCGGTCGTTTCCGCCGGGCCAGCACGGGCCGACGGCACGTCGCCGCCAGGTCTCGGATTATGGTGTGCAGTTGCAGGAAAAGCAGAAAGCACGCTATATGTACGGGATGCTCGAGCGCCAGTTCCGCAATACGTTCGCGCGCGCGCAGCGCTTTCCAGGTGAGACTGGCGCACAGTTGTTTGTCTTGCTTGAGCGGCGGTTGGATAACGTCGTCTATCGGCTTGGCCTTGCGTCGACGCGCTCCCAGGCGCGCCAGTTGGTGTCGCACGGGCATATTGTGGTCGATGGACGCAAGACGAATATCCCTTCGTATAGCCTCAAGGTTGGCCAGAAGATCAGCGTGCGCCTCGAGAGCCGCACACGCCTGTACTTCAAGAACCTTGTCGAGGGTGGCGAGCTCGGAAAAGTGCGTGTACCCGACTGGCTGCGGTTCAATACCACCGAATTGGCTGGTGAAGTCGTGGCGTTGCCGCGCCGTGAAGATGCCGAGCAAGGTATCAACGAGCAGCTGATCGTCGAGTTTTACAGCCGGTAAGCAAATTCGATTGGGCCGTCGTGGATCCGGGAGCGCCCGGATGCTCGAGTGCGCCGTGTACGTGGGGGAGATAGACGATGCTCGACATCGCAATGCCCAAGATCGAGGTCGTGCAGGCGGCCGAGAACTATGGCCGTTTTAAAATTGAGCCGCTCGATCCGGGATACGGGCATACGCTTGGCAACGCGCTGCGACGCGTGCTGATATCATCGATCCCAGGCTCGGCGGTGACAAAGATAAAGATCGATGGTGTCTACCACGAGTTCTCGACGATACCAGGCGTGAAGGAAGATGTCACCGAGATTGTGCTGAACGTCAAAGGCATTCGGTTGCGTTCGTATTCCGAACGGCCGGTCAAGGTGCTGCTGAGCAAGCAGGGCGGTGGTGTGGTGCGTGCATCGGATATTGATGCACCGAGCAATATCGAGCTGGTCAACCCGAACCACTATATCTGTACGCTCGACGGCGATGAGTCGTCGATCGAGATTGAGATGACGGTTGAACGAGGCCGCGGTTATCTACCGGCCGACCAGCGTGATGCGTTGCCGATCGGTGAAATTCCGGTTGATGCGATCTTTACGCCAGTGCCGCGCGTCAATTATCTTGTCGAGAATACGCGTGTCCAGCAGACGACTGACTTTGACCGTCTGCTGATCGAGATCTGGACTGACGGGACGATCAAAGCGGGCGATGCGCTCAGCCACGCAGCGCAGGTGATTGTGCAGTACAGTCAGACGATCGCCGATTTCAATCGGCTGGTTGTCGATCAGGATCTACCGAGTGCGCCAAATGGCCTGGCTATTCCGGCGGATGTGTACGATACGCCGATCGAGGAGCTTGACCTCTCGACGCGTACCTACAACTGTCTGAAGCGTGCAGACATTACTAAAGTCGGCCAGGTGCTCGAGATGGACGAGAAGGCGCTGCTCTCGGTGCGTAATCTGGGGCAGAAATCGATGGAAGAGATACGTGATAAGCTACTTGAGCGCGGGTATATTCCGCGTTTTGTGGTTAACGCGGCGAATGGCGTGGCGGTCGAATAGCCCCACGTAGCGGAGAAAAATGCTATGCGACACCGGAAGGTTGGGTATAAACTCGGGCGCGACTACGAAGCACGGAAGGCGTTGCTGCGCGGCCTGATGATCTCGATAATCGAGCATCGCAAAATCAAGACGACGATCACCAAAGCCAAGGCGGTTCAGCCTGAGATCGAGCGCCTGATCGCGATTGCGCGCGAGGATACGCCGCATGCGCGGCGACTGGCGCTCTCGAAGCTCGCGAGCAAGAAAGCGATGCGTGACCTGTTCGCGTTTGCACCGCAGCAGTATGGCGCGCGTGATGGCGGCTACACACGGATCACCAAGCTCGGGCCGCGCATCGGCGACGCGGCCGAGATGGCCGTCATCGAGCTGGTCTAGCTGTGCGTGAAGCTGCTGGCGTAGCCCGCAATGTGGCAATGCGTGTCGAATATGATGGCACCGATTTTGTGGGATCACAGTGGCAGAACAATGGCCGCTCGGTGCAGGGCGCGCTTGAGGCCGCGTGGGAGCAACTCACCGG
>JAYUYF010000791.1:0-6417 GCA_043752605.1 Roseiflexaceae bacterium | reverse complement strand
AGACCGTAATCAGCCCGTTGTCGGTCGGATACGCATTCGGATACACATACTGCCGCCCGGCCACAAATTCGTCTTCGATGACGAGTTTCCCCGGATCGCGCACGGTGGTTTCGGGCGTGATGATCGCGTTCTGTAGTGCGATCATCGCATCGAATTGCTTCATCGTCGAGCCCGGCGGATACTGGCCCGCCACCGCACGGCCGGTCAGGCGTGCCAGTCGCTTCTCCTCATCGCCCGGCTGCAACAGCGCCATCAACTCAGCCGAACGCGCCGGATCGATCCAGATATTGTTGTCGTAGGCCGGCCAGCTCACCATCGCCAGCACCCGGCCGGTCTGGATCTCGATCACAACGGCAACGCCCGAAACAACGGGTTTGTAATCGCGCTTGTAGGCCACCGGCGCGGGCTGCAGCGGGCGGCGGCGTTCGGCCTCCGCGATCCAGTTTTGCACGATCTGCTCGACCTGCAGCTGGAGCCCGGCATCGATCGTCAGCCGCAGCGAGCTACCGTCGACCGGCGGCTGCACCAGTTCGGGCGCGCGTACAATCGCTCCGCCAGCGTCGACACTGACCTCCTGCGCACCCATCGTGCCGCGCAACTCGCGCTCGTAGCCCGCCTCCACACCATCTTTACCGATCCGATCATCATCGAGATATTGTGGCAACTTGCTGCTGGTGGTCGCCATCGGCTTCTGGATGATGCCACATTCGATCGCGCTGCCAAGCGAGCCGAGCAACCCATCGACCCACGACTGTGCCTCGTTGCGGCGCGCCAGATCGCACTCGTCGGCACGACCGATGTAACCCAGAATATGCGAAAGCGACGCGACCCGGCCGCTGAGCGGATAATTGCGCCGGTAACTTTCCTCAACCACAACCCCCGGCAGCGCGCTGGCGTTCTCGCGGATAGCAAGCACCATATCGCGTGGCACCTCACTGGCGATCGTAAAGGTCTGATAGCCCGGCATGTCGACGCGCTCGATCCGCTCGGCGAGCGGCGTCGCAAACGATAGTGTCTGCGGCACCGCCTGCGCAAGCCGGAGCGCAGCCGGAGCGCGGTCAGCCGCCACCGTCGCCACCAGCGCGCGGGCCGGTTCGGGCAACGCGGGCATGCTGCCAAGCAACGCAGTGAGATCATCACGCAGCACAGCATCTGTCTGGAGCGCGCTGGCCGGCGAAATCGTCAGTGTGGTGCTCAGCGTCAACGCATCACCGAGTGTTGCAGCAGCGGCACCCAGCGCAGCCTGCGTCTCATCATCTACGGGTAGCGCGCCGTCAAGTGCGACAATCGGCGTGTGGCGGCGCAGTAGTGCCGCAAGCGCACCACCCGCACCCGGCGGCACTGCCAGCGTCAGCGGGCGCGGCTCCTCGATGATCCGGGCGTTCGTGATCGCATCGTCACCAATCGCCGCGCGCACGGCGGCATCGAGCGCCGTGTCACGCGTGAGCGCGACGGCCGGCGAGATCGTCAGCGTCGCGGTGATCCCCAACACGGCGTTGAGGCGCGCATAGACCATCGCGCGCTCGGCGGTATCCAGCGGCGGCAGGTCGGCGGCGCGGATCGCCACGGTGTAGAGCGGCAATGTCGCAGCCAGTACCGTTGTACCATCCGCCGCCAGGATCTCACCACGGATCGGGCGCACCGGCAGCGCGCGCGTGGCCTGTACGACCGGCTGCGCCGCCGTCGCGACTTCGGGCACGGGGGTAATCTGAAGCTGGTACAGGCGCGCGCACAGCACACCAAACAGCGCCAGAATCAGCAAGCGTGGCAGCAGCAGGCGGCTCACAGCAGCGCCCCCAAATCGAGTTCGCGGTCGCGGCGGCGCAGCAAAAAGACCGGCAGCGCGCCGGTCAGGATCAGCGCCATGTCGGGCAGTGCGGTGACGAGCGCATAGCGACTGAATGGCATCGGGCCGGTCGTCCAGGTAGTGGCAGCCAACAATACGCTATGGTACAGCACGCCACCAAAGACTGTGGCGAGCAGCACCCGCAGCCGCCCGAGCACGCCAAGCGCCATCCCGAGTGCAACGCCACCGACCGCCAGCACCAGCGCCAGCGCGTGTGTGCCGAGTGGTAGTGTGGTAGCCAGATCGAGCGCCACACCGCCCAGCAGCGCACCAACGCTCGCACCACCAATACTACCGAGCAGCGCGCGGCAAGTGACCAGCAACAGCACGACGTTGAGTGTCAGCTCGAGCGGGCGCGGCAACAACATCGACTGCGCCAGGGCGACGAGCACAATCGCCGCAAGCCATAGCAGTTCGAGCGCAAAGGCTACTTCGATTCGCTGCCGAGAATAATCCATGCGTAGCTCACCTGATCGGGGTCAATATACGGCACAATATCTGCTACCGTCGCGCGCCCCTCATCGCGTACCGCTTCGACGGTGCCGAGCGGGATATCTGGCAGCACCGCGCCCTGCGGCAGATCGAGGCGCAGCCGGGCCGTCAGCCCGTCGGTGACGACGATATCACCCGCGCGCGGCACCTCGCCGCGACCAAATCCATCGAGACGCAGACGATCGGTACGTTGCCAACCACCCGAAATGACGCCACGCAGCGTGGTATCTTGATGATAAATGCGTACGCTCATCGCGCTGGTGTAATCCGCGAGTAGCACGACGGTGGCGCTCGCGCGGCTCACCCGGCTGACGACACCAATCAACGCCGCCGGGCCGCCGCTCGCCCGCGCGACGACCGCCATGCCGGGCACGACACCCTGATCACTACCGACCCCGATCAGCAACGTGCGCCGCCCGACATCCGGCGTGCGCGCGCCGACTTCGGCCCCCACCATGCGCCAGCCGCTGAGTTGCGCGATACCGAGTTGCTCACGCAGCCTGGCGTTCTCCTGTTCAAGCGCCTGTGCGCGCACCAGTGCATCCTGCGCGCGGCCGAGATCAGCGCGCAGGCGCGCAAGTTCGACGGCGTCGGCGGCGGGTGGCGCGCTCGTGGCACCGCCGAGGCGCCCACCAAGCGCAGCGAATTGATCCTGGAGTTGTGCGCGCCACTGATCAAGCGCGCCATCGCGGCCACCAATCAGTAGCCCAAGCGCGGCAGCTACCGCCAGTGCCACCAACAGCACGGCCGGCAGCCGCCCGATCGGACTACGGCCACGCCTGAGACGACGATTGCGGAGCGTAGCCACGTCAGAGGCGAATGCGGCGCGTCTGCGTCGTCGAGGAGAGGATCGCGCGGTACACAGGATTGTTGATGTTCTCGACCATTTTGCCAGCCCCACGCGCGACGCACGAGAGCGGATCCTCGGCGATATGAACGGGCATACGCGTCTCGGCCGCAATCCGGCGGTCGATTCCGTGCAGCAGCGCCCCACCACCCGCCAGCATGATCCCGTGCTCCATAATATCAGCCACCAGCTCAGGCGGCGTCTCTTCGATTGCAGCGCGTACTTCGGCGACGATCGTATTGACCGGGCCAGCGATACCCTCGCGGATCTCGACGCTCGAAACCTCGACCGCCTTCGGATAGCCGGTCATCAGATCACGGCCACGCAGCACCACCGTAATCTCCTGATCTAGCGGATACGCGCTACCCGCCGCAATCTTGACTTTCTCGGCCATCCGCTCACCGATCAACAGATTATATTCGCGCCGCGCAAACTGCACGATCGCCTCGTCGATCTCATCACCTGCCGTACGCAGCGAATGGTTGATTACAATGCCGCCCAGCGAGATCACGGCCACTTCGGTCGTGCCGCCGCCGATATCGACGATCATCGAGCCGATTGGCTCATCGACCGGCAGCCCGGCACCGATCGCGGCCGCCATCGGCTCCTCGACAGTATACGCCGCCCGCGCGTGTGCACTCAGCGCCGCATCACGCGCCGCATGCTTCTCGACCTGCGTCACACCCGATGGCACACCAATGACAACCCGCGGTCGCGGCGAGAAGCCAATCACACGCTCGTGCGCCTGCCTGATAAAATACTTGATCATCTCCTCGACGACCTCGAAGTCGGCGATCACCCCGTCTTTCAAGGGCCGGATGGCGACGATATCGGCTGGCGTCTTGCCAACCATCGCTTTCGCTTCGGCACCGACCGCCTTGACCTTCCTGGTCTTGATGTTGATAGCAACTACCGATGGCTCGGAGATCACGATGCCCTTACCGCGCACGTGTACCAGGGTGTTGGCCGTGCCCAGATCGATGCCGAGATCACGACTGAACGCGCCAAACAGTGCATTGAGCGGATTGAACGCCACGTATTTACTCTCTCTGCCAGACGCGACAGGTTGTGGATACCACCAGCCTGCGATTATACCACATCGCTTCGGCGCGCGTGCTACCTGCTCAACGCACCACAATCGTGTCGAGTAGTAATGCGTCTGCTCCCGCCAGCGCCGGGTCGGCGTCTGTACCACCTGCAGGCGAAAGGCGTCCGCCGCGCGCATCGTACAGCCCGGCCACGATCCGGTATTCCCCTGGAGCGAGATCGGCGGGAAGCACGATCGGCAATGGCACCGCGAGTTGTTGCCCGGCACGCCAGCGGCTGGTCGGCAACTCGCCGCCAGGGGCCACATCGATCTGCGCCACACGTGTGCCGCGTGCATCGAGTACGTGTACAAACAGCGTGTAATCGGCGTCTCCTGTGGCGCGCACATCCCACGCAGGTGTGATGGTCAATTGACCAGCGCGCAGCTCGCTCGTCACCCCCGCCAGCCGCATGCGCTCGTCAAACAGGGCATCGACGGGCACCGAAAATGGCCGGGCAATTTGATAAATCCAGGCATATTCAATCTCGTTGATCACCACGGTATGCAGCGGCACCGTCTGGCGGATGGCGGCGAGTTGGGCAGCAAACGCCCCACGCTGGAGGGTCTCGCGGTAGACCACCGCATAATTGGTCGCTACCACGCCGTAGTCATCGAGACCGCGCACGGTGACCGGCACAAACGGCTGGAGCGCCGGGCCGATCGGCGCGAGCACCGGGCCATTTGCAATATCGGGTTGCGCGCTGAGCCACGCGCCGGCCTGATCCAGACCTTCGCCCCAGCCGATCAAGAATATCTCCTGCGCCGCGCGCCCACCGCCGAGCAACGGGTTGTAGTAACTCAGCGCGTAGGGATGCACCCGCCAGAGGACAAACACATCGGCGGCGATGAGCAGGGCGAGAAAAGCGCGGCGCAGGACGATGGCGACGGACGCACTTCGCTCACCCCCGCCCCCAACAGGTGAGGGAGGGGAACTTGCTCGACGCACAATCGCAGCCAACCCGGCACCCGCCAGCACGCACAGCGCGGGCCATGTCGGTAGCGCGTAGCGGTCGAATTTCTTGGGGCCGAGCGTCATCACCAGCGTCCACCACGCCACAAACGCCACCAGCACCAGCAGCACACGCCGCTCGTGGCCACGGGCGCGCCAGAGCGCCAGCGGTGCCAGCAATAGACCTACCAGCATGGCGGGTGTGCTGCGCCACAGAGCGGACACAACATAAAACAGCGCGCCTGGGTCACGGTCTGCCCGACCCATGAAGAATTGGCCATCGCCATTCGGGCGGCCACCGTTGGCCACTATCTCGCCCACGTAGACGCCAAGCGCCACGCCGGGTGCGACCCACAGCGCGGGCCAGAGCAACAGTACAGTGGCGAGCGCCGCCACACCCCACAGCAACCCGGCACCAGCAGCGGCACGTAGCCGTGGCACCACCGCGCCCGATGACAGCGCCAGGAGTAGCGGTGGCACAAAGGCTACCAGGATCAGCGCCGGGCCTTTGGTGAGCAGCGCCAGCCCGCCGAGCACCCCGGCGGCCAGTAACCAGCTGCGGCGCAACACCGGCGCAGACGGGTCAACGCCCGGACGTACGGCGCATAGCAGCGCCAGCAGGCTGAGCATCACAAAACTGGTGAGCAGCGCATCGAGGTGCAGCAGCCGCGCGTGTGCGACCAGATAGGGCGCGAGTGCCACCAATGTGGTGGCTAGCAGGGCGGCCGACGGCGCAATGAGTCGGCGCAGCAGCAGGAAGAAGCCGCCCACCAGCAGCGCTTCGAGCAGCGCGTGTGGTAGGCGCAACCACGCCAGATGCGCCAGCGTCGCCGGTGGCGCGATACTGCCGATCGTGACCAGCCAGCGTTCGAGCGCAAGCCCCAGCGCACCGAGCCACATCGTCGTCACACCCGGGTGGCCGGTCTGCACGGTATCGGCCCAGCGCCCATCCGCCAGTGCAGCGCTGAAGCGCTCGACACGCTCGATCCAGTGGTAGGCTTCATCGTGGGTGAGGAAATCGGCCAGTCCGGCAACACGCGGCGGCAGCGCCAGCGCAATCAGGAGCAGCGCGGGCAGCCAGGGGCGCAGTTTGTGGGGTGCGGTGGTCACGCGCCGCATTGTAGCAGATCCCGGCGCACCGCCCGGATCTGTAGGGCCGAAGCATTCCGGCGGCGGCGTAGGCATCGTAGGGCCGA
>JAYUYF010000790.1:0-6436 GCA_043752605.1 Roseiflexaceae bacterium | reverse complement strand
CGCGAAAGTGTCCGGCAAGGTACGGAAACAGCGCGCTCCAGATCTGGTGATCGGCCGACACACCGTGGAGCAGGAGCAGCGGTTCGCCTGCCCCTTCGCTGGCATAACTGATCGTGTGACCATCGACAACCACCGTCGCGTACCGGATCACGGGCCGGCCACAGCGACTGCAAAATCCTGATCCGACAGGTAGTGACGCGCCGCCGCCAGCACGGCATCGTGATCGAGCGCGTTGATGATCGCCGGGTAGCGCGCCACAAAATCAGCCCCCAGCTCGTAGCGTTCGATACCGAGCAGCGTCGCGGCGATGCCGTCGTTGGTTTCGAGGCTCAGCGCCAGCCCGCCGGTCATTGCGCTCCGTGCATCGTCAAGCTCCTCGGCCGTCGGCCCGTCGGCCAGAAAACGCGCGATCTCGCCCACGATCGCATCGATCGTCTGCTCGACATCCTCGGCCGCCACGGATGCGATCGCGCCCCATGGTCCGGCTCCGCGATCGGATTCCATGCTCGTGCCGATCGCATATGCCAGCCCGCGCTGCTCGCGGATGACCTCGCCAAGTCGGCCGCCTAGCCCGATCCGGCCCAGGATCATATTCGCCACACTCGCGGCATAGTAATCCTCGCTCAGCCGCGTTGGGCCGTGAACCGCCCAGATCACGTCACTCTGTACCTTACCCGCCAGCCGTACGTTTGCGCGCTGTGCGCCGTGCAGTACCGAAGCAGGCGGCAGATCAAGCGTGGGTGGAATACCGATACCCTGCCAGCCGCCGAGTTCGGCCTCGATCAACGCAAATGTCGCGGCCGGGTCGATATCGCCCACCACCACCAGTGTGGTGGCGGCCGGGTGCATACGCTGCTGAAACGCGACCAGGTCATCACGCGTGAGTGCGGCGACGCTCTCGGCGGTGCCGCTGCTGATCCGGCTATAGGGGTGCGACGGCGGGAACAGCATACTGCGGAGCGCACGCGAGGCGCGCACGCGCGTATCTTGCTCGTTTTCGCGCAGACCCATCAGAAACTGACCGCGCAGCCGGTCGAGCTCCTGCTCGGGGAAGGCGGGCTCGCGCAGCATCTCGCCGAGCAACCGCACGATCAGCGGCAAATCCTCGCTCAGCGATCGCCCGCCCAGACCGGTGGTGTGCATACCCGCGCCCGCTGATACACTCGCCCCTACCGCCTCGGTCTCGTCTGCGATCTGTTGAAACGTGCGCTGCGCCGTGCCGCGATTGATCGCCGCACCGGTGAAGATCGCCAGCCCATTCTGATCGGTCGACTCATGCGCCGCGCCAAGCTGGATCTCGCCGCGCAGACTGACGACCGGCGCTGCCGGGTTGCGCAACAGTGTCACCACCATGCCATTCGCAAATACGCGCCGCTCGGCGTCCATCAGCGCACTGATCGGCGCGCTGGCAGCTTGTTTATCCATCAACGTTTGTCTCCTCACGCACCCGCAGCACGACTTTGCCACGCGTGCGACCGGTCTCCACCAGTTCGTGGGCGCGCGGCGCATCTTCGAGCGCGAGCACCGCCTCGACGATCGGGCGCAGCTGCCCACCGTCCGCCAGCGCGGCGATCTCGGCCAGCTGCCCGGCATCGGGCCGCACCAGAATATTGGTGCCGCGCACACCACGCGCGGCGTGCGCGCTCGCATCCGCCGGGCCGACGAGCGAGACCAGCACGCCGCCGTCGCGCAGCGCCGCAAAACACTCTTCACGCTCTGGCCCGCCGATCGGGTCGAGTACCACATCGGCACCCTGCACCGCAGACGAGATCCGCGTCTGTGTATAATCGACGACCCGGTCACAACCGAGCCGCTCAAGCAGCACGACATTGCGCGCCGAGGCCACGCCGATGACCTGCGCACCGCGCCATTTTGCCAGCTGTACCGCCAGATGCCCGACACCGCCAGCCGCCGCGTTGACCACCAGCGTCTGCCCGGCCGCGAGCGCCGCCGCCTCGAACAGCGCCTGCCAGGCCGTCAGCGCTGCCAGTGGCAACGCGGCCGCCTCGACTGCGGTGAGCGTTTTTGGTGCGTGCGCCAGTTCGCTTGCGCGTACCACCGCATACTCGGCATAACAGCCCGCCAACTGCGGGAACGCGGACATGGCGTAGACCCGGTCACCGATCGCAAAGCCAGTGACATCCGCCCCCAGCGCCGCCACATCGCCGGCCAGATCCCAGCCCAGGCCAAACGGCAACGGCCCCTGCGCCCGCGACACGCCCCCACCCGCACGCGTCTTCAGATCGATCGGGTTGACCCCGGCCGCCGTGATACGCACCAGTACCTCGCCCGCCGCTGCCACCGGCTGCGCAATCTCGTCGAGCTGCAATACGCCCGGGCCACCAAATGCATGAACGCGGATTGCGCGCATCGTTATCCTCTTGATAAACAATAGATTTAACTTGACAAATAAACGATATTAGCATATGCTAACCCGCGTTTGACCAGGATGTTTCAACACTGTGTTCGTCAGTGCATTATACCCGCAACCACGGCGCTGCGTGCCGTAATGTACGAGGAGTTCTCCGATGATCAAGACGCGATTGCTCGGTGTCGTGGGTATCGCCTGCGTGCTTGCCGCGTGTGGTGTACCGGCTGAAGTCACACCGACGCTTGCGCCCGCCGCAGCTGCATCGGCCACACAGGCTGCCGATCTGAATGCGATCAAAAGCTATCTCCTTGGCAAAAGCGCCGAGCTCAACCGCGCAAGCAGCGCGCTGAAACAGGCCAGCGATCAATACTACACGCTGGCGAAGGCAGCCAATTTTGATTATGCGCAGCTGTGGGCCAATAACCGTGCCGAGGCGATCGCCGCGATCGCGGCCGGGCGCGCAGCGTGGATGTTGGCCAGCCCGGGCTACGAGCAGATGGAGGGCATCGTGGCGGGTACGCCGTCGCTGGCACAATTCGATGTCGATCTCGATGCTGGTTCGAGCAGTGCCGATGACCCGGCGAGCGCGGTCTCATTCGACCTGACGTTGCCCGATGGCCGTGTGCTGCAAAAGCCGGGCAATCTGTTTGGTATCACCGAGAGCACGCTGTGGGGCACCGCGCCCGAATTTACCGCGCCGGTTGCCGCCGATTTTGATACTGACGGACAGGTCGAGTTCGGCGAGGCGTTGCCCGATGCCAACGCGCTCAAGGGGAGCGTTGATTTGCTGGCGGCGATGAGCGCCGATCTTGGCACTGCGGCCACCGCCTGGGTGCCAACCGAGAGCGATGCCTTTACTGCGCTGGTGGTGATGGTACCGACGATGAACGAATATTTTGGTTCGTGGAAAGACTCGCGCTTTGTCGCGGGTGATGCGTCGGCGCAACGCGATTTTGTGGCGATTTCGCGGCTGGCAGACATCCAGAACATCCTCGGCAGCCTGCAGGTCGTCCACGAGAGCGTCAGCCCGCGGATCGCGAGTGTGGATGCGGCGCAGGACGCGCAGATCGCTGCCGGTCTCGCCGATCTCAAGGCGTTTGTCGCCGATGTCTACACTCAGGAGCAACAGGGCAAAATCTTCTCGGCTGAAGAGGCCGATACGCTGGGTGCTGAAGCGCAGGCGCGCGCCGATGCGATCACGGGCAAGGTCGCGCAGGCGGCCGCGCAGCTCAATGTGGCGATCGCGGAATAGGGACGCCGCATGCGGCGTCCCTACACCCACCGACCCTCACCCCCGACCCCTCTCCCACGCAGGGAGAGGGGAGCACAACGAGAACATCGTTCGTAAAGCTGCAGAATGTTGCGGCGCTCCAGAAGGGATCATCTATGTCGTTCCGCCGCTTGCTCATCGTCGTTATCGCGCTGGTGTTTGCCCTCTCGTTTGCCGCTACCGTGCGTGCCGCCGCGCCCGACCCGACGCAGCCGGCCGACCAGTTGCGCGCGGCGCTGCTGCGGGCACAGGTGGCGCTGGCCACTGATCCGGTGGCGGCGCAGGCTGCGCTCGCCGATGGTGAGGCGCAGCTGGCATTGCTATTGCCCGGCTTCGCCGACCCGGCGCTTGATCAAGTGTTGCGTGCGGCCTTTGCCGCCGCGCATACTGCGGTAGACACGGGTTCGGGCGCAGCGCTTGCGGCGGCGCGCGCCGATATCTGGACCGGCGTGCTGCGCGGTAGCCTGGGTGCCACCGAGCAGGCGCTGCGCGCGGCGGATGCAGACCGCGCGCGGCAGTGGCTGGCGCTGCGCGAATTCCGGCGCAGCACGCGCGTCGCGCGGCCAGGTGCAGACGGCACGGTGGCGCTCCAGCAGTACGCTGGCGGCACACTGGCGGCCGATGCGGCCTGGACGATCGTGCGCGCCGATCTGCTCGATACCTACCAGGCGCAGCTGACGCGCGCGCTCGATGATGTGGTGGCGGCCGATGCGCAGGGCTTTGCCACGCGGCGCGCCGAGCACGCGGCGCTCGCACAGGGCTATTTTGCGATCCTGGCACCCGAGTTTGCCAATCAACGCAGCCCGCAGCTGCTGGCAACCGCCGCACAGTCATTTATCAATCTGCGCAGCGCAGCACTGGCAGGTGCCGATGTGCCCGCCGCGCGCGATGCTGTGCTGGTGGAGCTCCAAGGCTTCCGCGCCGTGCCGCTCAGCACCAGCGAGGCCGGGCGGCGTACCGGGCAGCTGCTGCGCTACCTCTCGCTGGTGGCGGTCGAATACGGGCGCGGCGTCTATGCCGGCCGGGTGACGGTCGATCTCGAAATCCGCGAGGCGATTACCTTTGCCGATGGTGCAAATGCCGCTTTTGCCGATCTGCGGCCGCTGATCGCGCAGCGCGACGCTGCCCGCGCCGATGCGATCGCCGCACAATTCGACCGGTTGCGCATCATCTTGGCGGCGGCTGGCCAGCAGACCAGCGTCGCCTCGGCGGGCGATGTCGACGCGCTGACGGCCGCGATCGACACGGCAGTCCGCGCCGCAACGCCCGCCGCGTGGCAAGCGCAGAACGCAGGTGCCGATTTTGATGTGATCGCCACCACGCTCGACCAGATGGAGGCGGCGCTGGCGGCGGGCGATTATGCGCTGGCCGAGAGCGCGCGGCTCGAAGCCTACGCGATCATGGAAGTTGGCCCCGAGGCGAAAATGATCGCGTTTGCACCGCAGTTCAAGCCGCTGCTCGAAGGGCTATTCTGGTACGGCCAGGAGCAGCACAAAGGGCTGGCGTACCTGATCGGTCAGCGCGCGCCGGTGGCCGAGATCCTGGCGACGCGCAGAGAACTCGACGTGCAGCTGCACGCCGCCGAGCAGGCGCTGGGCGGCGAGAGTTCATCGCTCTCGGTGGCGGGCAACGCCGCGATCATCGTGTTCCGCGAAGGGCTCGAAGCGGTGCTGATCCTCGCCTCGCTGCTTGGTAGCCTCAAGATCGGCGCACAACGGCGCTTCCGCGCTCCACTGTGGGCGGGTGCGGTGCTCGCGCTCGCCGCGACGGCGCTCACATGGCTGCTGGCGCGTGGCGCGCTTACCGCACTGGCGCGCTACGGCGAGCGGCTCGAGGCGGTGGTCTCGATCGTCGCGGTGGCCGTACTGTTGCTGATCACAAACTGGTTCTTCCACAATGTCTACTGGAAGGGCTGGATGGCCAGTTTCCACCAGCAAAAGAAAAAGATCATCACCGGCGGCGTGGGTTCGATGCTCGGGCTGGTGCTGCTGGGTTTCACCAGCATCTACCGCGAAGGGTTCGAGACCGTGCTGTTTTTACAGGCGCTGGTGCTTGAGGCCGGCAACGCAACTGTGCTGGCGGGTACAGCGCTCGGCTTGCTTGCCACGTTTCTGATCGGGTTGATCGTGTTTGTGGTGCAGGCCAAATTGCCGCACAAAAAGATGCTGATCGTCACCGGCATCATGATCGGCGTCGTGTTGATCCAGATGACGGGCAACACGCTGCACGTGCTCCAGGTCGTCGGTTGGCTGCCCACGACGCCCATCCGTTGGCTGACGCCGTTTGTGCCGTACTGGATGGGAATCTGGTTTGGCGTCTATGCCACCTGGGAGGGCATCGGCGCGCAGGCAGCGGCGGCAATCTTTACGATCGGCAGCTACTTCCTCGCCGAGCGCATGGCCAAACGCGCGCAGACATCGGCATTGCGCGGCGCACCGGCGCAGGGATAGGGCGCAGGTGCATGGGCGGGGCGGATGGTCGGACGCGGGCGCGGGGCGGATGGTCGGACGCAGCATGCTGCGTCCCTACGGGATCATTCCCCGCCCCCGCCCCTACGCCCCGTGTACCTGCCGCAAATACCGCACTTCGAGCGCCAATGTCTGCTGCATGATCCAGGCAAAGACCTCCTGCACCAGCGGTGCCGGCAAGCGATATTTTTCGGCCAGCATTGCGGCGTTGGCGAGCACCAGTTGCTCGCGTGCCGGGTCGACAAGCGCGGCGCGCAGCGCCTCAGGGTCGTGGAGTAATTGTAAGACATCGGGGTAACGTTCGGCTTTGGTATGCGCAACGTAGCG
>JAYUYF010000789.1:0-2543 GCA_043752605.1 Roseiflexaceae bacterium | reverse complement strand
GCGCAATCGATCATCAAACAGGTGCGCGATCCAGACCTGATCGACACCCGCAATACTGACGTGCTGCGGGTAGCCTTGCAATGTTGCGCAACAGCGCGTGCAGAGCAGCTGCCCAACCTGGCGGCAGGCGGCGCAGCGATCGGGGAACACCAGTTGGAGCAGACGCTCGAGATATGCTGGCATATCGCCCTCCTTCACCGCTCAGCATAGCGCGTGCTGCGGGCGTTTGCGATCACCTGTTGGTGCGATCTGCGGGTTGCCACTCGTGGGGGATGCGGGTGGTGCCAGCGCGTCAGCGCGGCGGCGGATGTGCCGGGGTGGCTAAAACAGGCGTAACTCGTCGACGGCGATCAGGCGCAGCGCGCCGGTGGGGCAGGCGCTGATGCACGCCATATCATTGTGGCCGTGGCACAGATCGCATTTGTCCGCGCGCTGCGTCGGTTCGAGCGCGATCGCTTCGCGACCAGGACGGACAAACTGGCTGCGCAGCTGCGCAAACAGCGCGCGCGGCGCGCGCGGCAGCGGCACACGGGTGACTGCGTCGTAGGGACAGGCCGCGACACAGGCACCGCAGCCGGTACAGCGGTCGGTGATGATCAGCGCACCACGCGTATTCCACTCGATCGCGTGCTCGGGGCAGGCCGCGACGCACTCGGGGGCCACACGACACTGGCGGCAACTCTCGGTGAGCTGGATGGTGCCAAGTTCCGGGCCAGCCAGATCGATCCGCGCATGACCGTGGCGATCGGTGCAGGCCTGAGCACACAGGGTACACGCCGGATCGCACAGCTCCATGTCGCGCGCGATCACGTGCCGCCCGCGCAACAGCCCACGCCCGATCGCCACCGCGACCTGTGCCGCGCGCTCCGGCTGCGTCCGGCGCGCATCCGCACTCGCGCGGCGCGTATCCGCAATTTCCTCGAGCCGCGCGTTGAGTTCGGGGTGGTCGCAACGCAGTTCGTGAAACACGGCGGCGGGCAGCGCGAGCAATTCCACCGCCGTTTGCGCACGGACATCCGCCATATGTGCGCCGCGTTCGATCAGCGCGATCTCGCCAAAGAAATCACCCGGATCGAGCTGCGCCACGGCTGCGCCGTTTTGCTCGATGATTACCTGACCACGTTCGATCAGAAACAGCGCGCGCCCGGTTTCGCCCGCACGGATAATCAATTCATCACGCGCATACGTCCGCGCTTCGAGCGCCTGTGCAAGTTGCAGCCGATCAACATGCAACAACTGGTTGAAGATCGGCACACGCGCCAGCGAACTGTCGATCAGCCGCCGCCGGTACGCGGCGCGCAGCACACGCGTCAGCGCGGGCATCTCGGGCAACCGTGCGCGCAAGCGATCACGTGCGATGCGCAGCACCTGGCAGCTGCTGAGCGCGCGCGCGGCCACGGATGGCGTGCTCTCATCAAACAGTGCTGCCTCGCCAAAACAATCGCCGCGGCCAAGCACGGCTACCAGCACCTCGCGGCCACCACTCTCGTGCAGGGCGAGCGACACCGTGCCAGCCAGCACCAGATACAGCGAGTCGGCACGGGTCTGCTCGCTCACGATCGTCGTCTCTGCGCCGCAGACGTGCAGTACACCAAGCTCGGCCAGCCGCACAAGATCGGTCTGCGGCACCCCCGCGAGGCAATCGAGCCCGGCGAGCAGCGCAAGCTGCGCCTGCTGGCGCCGGGCCGCGTACAGCGCGGTCGCACGCGCGGCGGCGTCGTGGGCTGCGGATTCATACGGCGGGCTTGGTGCCATCAGGTACTCGTCAGATACCAGCGTGCCCCGATCTGGGTCACGGGAAGGGTTGTATCGGTGCGACCGACGATCGTGGCGAGCGCGATCTCCTGCTCGTAGATGATCGTTGGCGTGCGATCGACCAGGCGCGTGATCACCATCCGGATGCGCCCTTCGGGTACCTGTACGAGCACCCGGCCGCCGCTGCGCGACACGATACTCGGTGTGCCAAACAAGACCTCGACCAGCGCCGCCTCATCTGCCGCCAGCTGCTGCTGATCGCGCGCAAAGGCCACCAGCATGTCGCCGATCGCCGCACGCTGACGACTGCGCTCGACAGGCGCAAAATAGCTCGCCAGCCGGTCGGCCCAGTAGCGCTGCACACTCGCCTGCCGCAAACTGCGATCCGCCAGCGCGATACCAAGATCGCTCAGAAAATTGCCGACCGCCAGCTCGGCCGTGCTGCTGCCATCGGCGATCGTGGTATCGGGCGTACTCGCCACGTCGCCGCGCGGCGCAGCGATCGGGACAGCACCGCAGCCGGTGAGCAGGAGCAGGCCAGCCAGCAGCAGACGTGGTATCATACACAGTGATCTCATACGCGGTATTGTACCGCATCGTCTGGATCTGTGAGGGATAATGTTTGCTACGCGTGTCTACGATAGCATCGTCGTTGGTGCCGGCCACGCTGGCTGTGAGGCGGCGCACGCGGCAGCGCGCATGGGGTGCCGCACGCTGCTCGTGACGATCGACCTCGACAAGCTCGCACACATGTCGTGCAATCCCTCGATCGGCGGGCCGGCCAAAGG
>JAYUYF010000788.1:0-14287 GCA_043752605.1 Roseiflexaceae bacterium | reverse complement strand
CGGGTGTCTGGAATGTCGTGGTGGTGGTCGATAGTGGTCCCAGCCGCGCCACCGGCGATGCGACCGGGCTCTCGTCGATCGGTCTCGTGCGCGAGACCTCGGGGACACCGGGCGAGACCAGCGCCGCACCAAACGCGAACTCACCAGCCGAGTCCAACAACGTCTATGGTCCGTTCCAGGTCGTCGTGCCGGCGGGCGTCTTGCCAGAGCCACCAACGGCGACGCCGGTGACGCCGACGCCGACGCGTGATCGTGGCGCGTGCCCGGTTACCGTCGACACGTGTATGTTCTTACCTGTACAGCTCAAGGTCGCCCGGTAAGGGAACACATGCGCACCTTTTGCTCCCCCTCTCCATTTTGGAGAGGGGGCCGGGGGGTGAGGTCAGGGGCACCTGCGGCAGCTTGCCCAGGTAAAAGTCTTGACGATTCGGCTGGAAACATGTGTTACTGGTGCAACAAAGGGGCTTGCACCCGTGTGGTATACTAGCGATGTCTGACCGTGTCACGGCGGTCGAGTGCGCTTGCTGAAGAAAGGTGATCGTCTATGCGGCGAGGAAATCGTTCGTTCCTCCTGCTCGGGCTGGTGCTGGCGGCAGCGGCGGCTGGGCTCTTCATCTACTTTACCCAGATCCCGCCGCCCGTGCCAGATGGGGCGTTGATACCGATGACGGCAACAACAGTACCGCTGCGCAAGGTTGTCAAAGCGCGAAGTGATATCGCGCAGAACATAGTACTCACCGACACCGAAACGTTTCTTACATTAGCCGACATTCCGGAGACGGAGTACAACGCGGCACCGAATAGCTACTTCACCTCACCTGGTGCGCTCGCGAGCAAAGTCTCACTGCGTGGCATCAACGCCGAAGAGATCATCCGCGCCGATATGGTGATCGACGCCGGTCTCTCGTTGCAGATCCCGGTCGCCGATGCTGGCCAACCGCGGCCAAAGGCGATTGCAATCCAGGTCAGTAATTTGACGGGTGTGGGCGATCAGGTCAAACCGGGTGACTTTGTCGACCTGGTGATGACATTCCGTGTACAGCGGGTCGTCATCCGGCCAGCATTCGTGACCGATCCCGCGACGGGAGTGACGAGCGTCCAGCCGCGCGAGGAAGTCGCCGATCTGGTGACGACCAAGACGCTGGTGCAAAATGTCCAGGTGCTGTCGATCCTTCGCCCGCCGCCGCCGCCCGAAGCCGAGGGGACACCCACAGCGGCAGCCGGTGGCGCGCCCGCAGTCGATAGCAGTGGCCAGCCGATCGCACCAGGGGCCGCAGCACCGGGCGAAGGCAGCAGTGGCTTCTCGCAGCAGGGCGGTACGACGCGCATCACAGATGGCTTCTGGACGCTCATGATCGCGGTCACCGACCAGGAAGCCGAGCTGATCAACTTCGCACGGGCGCAGCAGCCAGATATCCCAATCACGCTCGTCTTGCGCGGCCGCGGCGATACGACCACCGAGACGACCGTCGGCGCAACGCTTGAGTTGCTCCTGGATCGCTTTGGCTTACCCGCACCCGAGCCTGTGCGGCTCGCGCCACAGACCGATGCCCAGCTGACGCCGCTGCCGACGCGCACACCAGCGCCGACGCCACCGACAACACCGTAAGCATAGCGCGCGCTGCACCCGTTGATTGCGGGTGCGGCGCGCATTGCCACCAAATCGATCCGTTTGTCTCCCCCAAAAATGCTCCGACGATCTATAATACGATTACAATGAACGGTTTTTTGTAGCAAGCGAGGGCAGGTATGGCAGGTGGGGCGCGCAGCAACGAGCAGAGTGGACCACCGCGGATCCGCCTTCTGATCGTCGATGATATCGCCGAGACGCGCGATAATCTCGAGAAACTCCTCTTCTTTGAGAAAGATATCGAGGTCGTTGCCAAGGCAAGCAACGGTCGCGAAGCGATCGTGATGGTTAAACAGCACTCACCCGATGTGGTGCTGATGGATATCAACATGCCCGATATGGATGGTATCGCGGCAACGGAAGCGATCATTAGCCAGGTGCCTTCGATCCAGGTCATTATGATGAGCGTGCAGGGTGAGAACGATTACCTGCGGCGCGCGATGCTGGCGGGCGCACGCGAATTTCTGATCAAGCCAATCCCGGCGGATGATCTGTACCGTGCGATCCGGCACGTCGCCAAGATTGCACCACGCCAGTCTGCGGTGCAGGCCGTTGGCCCGCAGGGTGGGGCGGCCGGGGCTGAGGCTAATGGTCAAATCATCGCCGTCTATAGTCCGAAGGGTGGCAGCGGCACATCATCTGTGGCGGCCAATCTGGCTGTCGCGTTGCGCCAGATCACCAGCAAGAAAGTCGTGCTCGTCGATGGCAATCTGAGCTTTGGCGATATCGGCGTAATTATGAACCTGATCTCGAGCAAGACGATCGCCGATCTGACCTCGCGCATCGGTGAGCTCGACCGTGATCTGTTTAACGATGTGCTCGCGACGCACGTTTCGCAGGTAAAGATCCTGCTCGCCCCGCCTAACCCACAAATTGGCGAGACCGTGACGGGTGATCATCTGCGCACGATCCTCGATGAGCTCAAAAAAGAGTTTGATTATATCGTCGTCGACACGCAGTCATCGTTTCAGGATCGCGCGTTGGCAGTGCTCGATGCGGCCAACCGCATCGTCACATTGATGACGCTCGAGATGACATGTATCAAGAATATCAAGCTGTTTCTCGAAGTTGCCGAACTGCTCGAGTACCCACCCGAGAAAATTGTGCTTGTGCTCAATAAAGCAGATAGCCGCATGGGTATCCGGGTCGAGAGTGTCGAGGAAAATATTCGGCACAAGGTGACGATGCAGATCCCGAACGCGGGCATCGATATGTCGCTAGCGATCAATAGCGGCTCACCGCTAGTGATCGACAAGCGCGGCCACGACACATCAAAGAGTATCTTTGCGATGGCGGCGTTGTTGAGCAATGCGCGCGCCGAGCAGGCACGCGCGGCAATGCCCGGCGCACCGGTGGCCGCAGCGCAGCCCGCACAACCCGAAAAGACTAATGGCTTGCTCGGGCGATTTCTTTCGCGCAAGTAGCCAATCAGATGTTTTTGTACTCGTAGCTCATAGCTGGAGGTCTTGCGATGTCGTTGCTAAAACGTATTGAGCGTCAGAACGGTACAGGCACAAACAGCCTGCAACCGGCATCGAATACTCCCACACCGGCCGCGCGCCCGGCACAGAAGGCCGACGAAAGCAACGAGCTCAAGAACCGGGTGCAGCAACAACTGATCAACGAACTCGATCCGAAGATGGATCTGCAAGGCAACACGGCACGCGTGCGGCAGCAAGTCGAGGAAATCTTCAACGCAATCATCGAGAAAGAGGGCATCCCGATGACGCGTGCCGAGCGTGCCCGCATGTTCGAGGGGATCGCCGCCGATATTCTTGGTTTTGGGCCGCTCCAGGAGTTGTTGAACGACCCCGAAATCAGCGAAATCATGGTCAACGGGCCGCGCCGGATCTATATCGAGAAAAAGGGCAAGGTCATCAAGAGCCCGGTCACATTTATGGACAACAGCCATGTGTTACGCGTGATTGACCGGATTGTGGCACCGCTGGGTCGTCGTATCGATGAATCATCACCGATGGTCGATGCGCGACTGCCAGACGGGAGCCGCGTCAACGCTGTTATTCCACCAATTGCGTTGTGCGGGCCGACGCTCAGTATCCGTAAGTTTAAAAAAGATGGTGTCTCGATCGATGACCTGATCCGCTACGGGTCACTCTCGCGCGAGATGGCCGAATTTCTCTCAGCGTGCGTGCGTGGCGCGCTCAATGTCGTCGTCTCGGGCGGCACAGGTAGTGGCAAGACGACGATGCTCAACGCGCTATCGTCGTTTATCCCGGATGACGAGCGGATTATCACGGTGGAGAATGCCGCCGAATTGCAGTTACGTCAGGAGCACGTGGTGCCGCTTGAGTCGCGCCCGGCAAACATCGAAGGCAAGGGCGAAATCAGTATCCGTGACCTGGTGATCAACTGCCTGCGTATGCGCCCGGAGCGAATCGTCGTGGGTGAGTGCCGCGGTGGCGAGGCGCTCGAGATGCTCCAGGCAATGAATACTGGCCACGATGGCTCGATGACAACCTTACACGCCAACACACCACGCGACGCGATCGCGCGTATCGAGACGATGTGCTTGATGTCGGGCATGGATCTGCCGATCCGCGCTATCCGCGAGCAGATCGCGGCAGCGGTGAACGTTGTGGTTCAGCTCGGGCGCCTGAAGGATGGCACGCGCAAAACGCTCTACATCACCGAAGTCCAGGGGATGGAAGGTGACGTGGTCGTGCTCTCGGATATTTTCATCTTTGAGCAGCAAGGGCTCGACGAGCGGGGCAAGGTCATCGGGCAACTCAAGCCGACGGGCATCCGGCCACGGTTTGTTGACCGGTTTGAGGAGCGCAACATCTACCTGCCACCAAATATTTTCGGCTTTAACGGGCTCAGTTTCTAGGAGGGGCACGATGGCGATTCCATCTGCGATGATACCGTTTCTCGGCGCTGCGGTCTTGTTCGTAGCCATTTTGGGCATCTTTGTGATGCTCTCACGGCGGGCGGGCGGCGGGCAGTCATCGGTCGCGGTCGATAGTCGCCTCTCGCAATTTGCCGGGCGCATCAACGAGCAAGACTTGCAGCGCGCCAGTGCGATCGAGCAGATCGAAGCGGTCGTCTCGAAGGGCAAGCGTGGCAGCCAGACCGCACGGGATCTTGCGCGCGCCGATCTCAAGCTGACCGTGACCGAATTTTACATGTTCAAGATTGGTGCCGGTGTGCTGGGCGCGGCGGCGGGTGCGCTAATCGGGCGCGCGAGCCCGGAAGCAATGATCATCTCGGCACTGGTCGGCTTTATTGTTTTCTCGTTTATCCCCGATTTGTATGTTCGGCGGCAAGCGGGCAAGCGTGTCACACGCTTTAATGCCCAACTCGGCGACACGATCAATATGATGGCAAACTCGTTGCGCAGTGGATACAGCCTATTGCAAAGCATGGAGCTTGTCTCGCGCGAAGCACCGCAGCCGACATCAGCCGAATTCAAGCGCGTGGTGCAGGAAGTGGGACTTGGCCTGGCGACAGGCGATGCGCTTGATAATCTGGTCAAGCGCTTACCATCGGAAGACCTGGATTTGCTAGTAACGGCCGTCAAAATTCAGCTCGAATCGGGTGGTAATCTCGCGCAAATCCTCGATTCGATCGGGCATACGATCCGCGAGCGGATCCGGATCAAGGGCGAAATCATGGTGCTCACGGCACAGGGTCGTATTTCAGCTTATGTCATCACCGGGTTGCCGATCGCACTAGCGATTATGATCACGCTGATCAACCCCGCCTACATGGCACCAATCTTCGAATTTGGTATGCCGCCAGATGCGTGGTGCTGCCTGCCGGTCACATCGCTGGCGATGATCACGGCTGGTTTCTTTGCTATTATGAAGATCGTCGATATCGAGATCTAACGCGGACGGAGGTGGAACGATGTCGGGTATGCTACCAATGATCGGCCTCGGCTTGTTGCTGGTGCTGGGGATCGCGATGATGGTACTCGGGATGCGCAGTTCATCGCAACCTGATGCGATCAACGACCGGCTCAGCCAGTTTACCGAGCGCACCATGACGCTCGAAGAGATGGAGCTCGCGCAACCATTCAGCCAGCGTGTCATCGTGCCGATGATGCGCGGAGTTCTGCTCAAGCTAGGCGAATCTGGCCCGCAGCAGAGCATGGAGCGGATGCGCAACAACATCGCCATGGCTGGCAACCCGGCGGGGCTGACGCCGACGATGTTCGTCGGCGTGCGGATCTCGCTGGCGCTGGTACTCGCACTGGCGTTTGGCGGCATCGGCTTTCTGACATCGGCGACGGATCCGCTCAATCCGGGCAACGCACCGATTTCAGCGCTGATCGGCGCTGGCCTGGGGCTGGTGCTCGGCTACCTGCTACCGTCGATGTGGCTTGGCCAGCAAATCGGCAAGCGCAAGAAAGCGATCACCAAGGCGCTGCCAGATGCGCTCGATCTGCTGTGTATCTGTGTCGAGGCCGGGCTCTCGTTTGACCAGGCCACGCAGCGGCTTGTCGAGAAGTGGGATGACCCGCTGACGCGCGAGTTTCGCCGCACGCTGAGCGATACCCGGCTCGGGCGGCCGCGCCGTGATGCGATGAAAGACATGATCACGCGCTGTGGCGTCGATGATGTGCAAACGTTCCTCGGCGCGGTGATCCAGGCCGAGCAGCTTGGTGTGTCGATCGGGCGTATCCTGAAAATCCAGTCCGATCAGATGCGCCTGCGGCGCCGCCAGCGCGCTGAAGAAGAGGCGCACAAGGCACCGATCAAGATGTTGTTCCCGATGGTTTTTCTGATCTTCCCGTCATTGTTTGTCGTCATCCTCGGGCCGTCGATCCCGCGGCTGATGGCGTCGGGGTTTGCGTAAGTGCAGACGATCATTACGAATGCCACGCGCGACGTGGTGCTCGCCGAGCGCGCCGAGGTGGCGCGCTCATTTTTTGCCCGTGGCAAAGGGCTGATGGGGCGCAAAACATTGCCGGTTGGCTATGCGATGATCATTTATCCCGAGTTTAGTATTCATACGCTGTTTATGCGGGTGCCGATCGATGTGCTGTTCGTCGATCGTGGCGACCGCATCGTGGGGCTCCAGCACATGATGCCACCCTGGCGGCCGTTCGCCGGTGTATCACCGCAGCGGGGCCGCTATGTGATCGAGTTGCCAGCCGGGGTGCTCGCGGCGAGCGGCACGCAGATCGGCGATGCACTACGCATCACCCCACCGATCAATTCCTGAGCGTGGGCAGCGCCAGCTGTGGCAGGATCACGACGATCTGCCCGCTGGCGCGCAGTGCGCCCGCCGGTCGTGTGTCGCGGTCATCGACACGGATATCGAGCAGCAGCAGACCGATGCTGCGCAGCGGTGGTAGATACTGGAGCCCATCGAGCGCGCGGTTGAGCGCTGCTACATCGCCGCTGAGCACCACGCTGCCCGTACCATTGTCGACGACCGCGACGCCGAGGGTGCTGGCGACCTGGAGCGTACCGGCGCTGGCGCTGAGCATCAGCTGGGGCGCGGCTGAATCATCGGCGAGGGCGAGGGCGTTGCCAGTGGCCGCAGCAAAGACCAGCGGCGTGGCGGGGCGCGCGCGTTGGGTGGCGGGGAGCGTCAGCGATGGCACAGTATTCGGTTGGGCGGTATTCTGCGCACATTGCGCCTCGGTCACCCGCAACGTCACGCTGCGCACCAGCCCCACATCAAACCGCTGCAAGTCGCTGATGCGCAGCTGCCAGGTACCATTGGCATCCTCGCCATTGAACGTCGCGAGCGGTGCCGCCGGGCGGTAGCTACCGCTGTAGGGCGCATCAGCGGCCGCCAGCCGCTGGACATTGATCGCAGCTGCATCATCGAGCGTCGTGTCGCACAGATTGTTGCCGCTGCCACCGGCGCGATCCAGCAGGCGCACCGTCGTACCGGCGGGCGAGACCAGTTCGATCACCAGATCGCCTAGGTAGGTATGGCTGAGCGCCACGCCCACAGCATCGACGGCCGCGCTGCACGCGCTGCCGGGAAACACGACATCAAGATCGTGAATCCGTCCGACGAAGCCAGTGACATCGATCGGCACGATCGTCGGCGCGCCAGCCTGACCACTGTCACCACCATCGATGATCGCCATCGGGGCACCGCGGTATGCGCGCGTGACGGCCACACCCGCGCTGCCACAGACTGCGACGATCGGCTGCGTCGTGCTGGCGCGCCGCCCACCCTGATAGCTGATCTGTGCGCTCAGACCGAGTGGCGCGCCACACGGGAATGCGGCCGGGAGCGTGAAACTGACCGTCGCAGCCGCACTAGTCGTACCCGGCGCAAGATCACCGATCGCAGCCGCCGCGCCGACCGACACCTGCGGACTGGTGCTACTGAGTGTGAGTTGTACCGTATTGGCCGTACGACCGCCGGTGTTGGTCAGGGGCAGTGTGACGCTCCAACGCTCGCCGGGCTCAATCACCTGATCGCCATCACCGCTGAGCGGGGCCAGCACTGGCGCGCCGCCGGTGACAACTGCGGCGGGAACCGCACCGATTTGCGCGAGCGCCAAGCCGGGCATGACGATCCCGCTGCCCGAATCACGGTCGACGCCCGGCGCTTCGATATCGAGCGTACCAGCGCGCATGGCCGCTACGATCTGCGTGTTGGTAGCACCCGGCACGGCCTCGGCTAGCAGTGCCGCGATCGCCGCCGCGTGTGGTGCGGCCGCCGAAGTGCCAAAGAACGGTGCAAAGCCAGGTGCGGCCACCGAGACGCCATCGGCGGCGGCGATATCGGGCTTCTGGCGGACGATGCCACCGGTGGCGGTAAAATTACCAGCGGGTGCGCCGGGCAGCAGGCTGCCATTCACATCAAAGAAGATTCGGCGCGGACCATCTGTGCTGAAGGGTTCGACCGGATTTGCACTACCGCCTGTAAACGCGCCCGGCAGGGCCGTCGCGACATCGACTGCAGCGACGCTTAACGCCCCGACGGCGGCCGGATGGCCGCGGAGCTGGCCGGCGGTCGCACGCTCGAGCTGACCACGGTAGGCGTTCACACTGAGCATACGCGCCGTGCCGCTTTTTTGTACAACGACGATCCGCTCGCCGACGAAGACCTCGGCGACAAACTCGAACGGATCATCATCGCCATTCTGGATGTTGGTCGACGAATCGACCACGCGCGTCATCTCGGCGTTGAACACATACAAATCGTAGTCGCTCGTTGCGGCTCCGGCCGGCTCGGCCCAGTGGAGCGTGACCGCCAGGCCCGCGCTCAGAATTTGGTTTGATTGTGTGCCGTCAAAGCTATGAATTGTGCCGATGATGCCCGGCAGCGTGCCAGCCGGCGTGAACGTCCCCTCCCAGACACCCGCAGTCGCATCGTTCAGGTTGCCCTCGTTGCCCGCCGATGTCAGATATACTGCACCAGCGGCGACGACACGGTTGACCGCATCCGTGATACTATCTTCCTGAAATGGGGATTGTGAGAGATACGCGACATCATCGACAATAATCTGGCAGCCAGCGCTGCGCAGCGCGAGGATATTCTGGGCAAACGACGGTGCGCCACCAAACGCCGTCGCAAACGTGAGCGCCGCGCCGGGTGCCAGATCGTGGATAATCTCGAGCATCGCGGTGCCTTCATCGCCGCTGCCCTGCTGGCCGCTGAGGATCGCGATCGGCGGCAGATCACCGGCAGCGGTGCGTTGTGCGGCGGTATCCGCACCATCAGAGAGCACGCAGACGCTGACGCCCGCACCCGTGACGCCAAAGGTTTCGGTGGTAGTGCGCAACGCGTGGGTGGTGACCCCTTCTGACGTATCGACGCGCCGCGTGACCGCAATATCGGCCGGGCGGATCGCGCGCACTGCGGCGAGCATTGCCAGCGGCTCGACTGCGGCCAGTGGCACGTGCGCGCGCAGTTCGGCGGCACCGGCCGGGTATGCCACGAGTTGGCCGCCCGCCGCCGTGAGTGACTCGATGACCATCTTGGCCGCAGCCGGATCGATGAGTTTGATATCGAGCAACAGCTGGCCAGCCGCATCGGGTGCGGGCAACCGTGGATCGGCGGCAGTACGTGGCTGTGTTGCCTGTTGCAGGACGCGTAGCAGACGCGAATCAATCTTTTGCCGGGCGGGCGAACGCGCCGCCTTCTCGGCATCGAGCGTCTGGAGCGCCAGCCGTCCCGCCGCAGCGGTTGTCGGTTCGGCAAGCGGCTCCGGCGCGGCAGACAGCGGTGTGCTGATGAACAGGCAGCTGCACAAACACAGCGCCTGAATGAGTGAACGGCGGGGCAGCATGCGTAGCAGCTTCCTTTGCGCAGCGGAGGAGTAGCCGATTTTTACTATAGCACAGACGGTTGGTATACCAGCATGACAGAATTGTATCAAAGTGTGCGAATATGGCCGCGTGTGCGCTGGTGGATCGCAGCGGGCAGCTTGCTGGCGGTGCTGTATCTCCTGACGCTGACGCAGGTTCACACCTTTGATGCGCTTTCGTACGTGCTCAGTGTCGAGCGCAAGCCGCTCGCCGAGGTCTTGCACCCGCACCATCTGGCGTACGGCCCGCTCGGCCAACTGGCGCTGGGCATTGGCATTGTGTTTGGCCACACGGGCGGCGCGGCGCTGCCGATGCAGATTATCAACGCGCTGGCCGGGGCGGCGGGGGTGGTGCTGCTGGGTGTGGTGGCACGGCGCGCGACGGGTAGCACGCTGGCCGGGCTGGTGGCGGCTGCCGGGCTGGGGCTGAGCTATGCATACTGGTATTATGCGGTCGAGATCGAAGTCTATACTGTGGCCGCGTTATTGCTGATCTGCTGCCTGGAGCGGGTGCTCGCGATTGCGCAGCAGGGCACCACGCCGCTGCGCTGCGGCCTGCTGGGGCTGGCACACGGCGGCGCGGTGTTGTTTCACCAGACCAACGTCTTGCTACTGCTGCCGCTGCTGGTGCTGGCGCTGGTGCTGCCGCGCAGCACGCGCGCGCACTGGTGGCGCTGCTGGGGCAGCTACGCCGGGCTACTGGCCGCCAGCGTGGGCCTCCCGTACGTGACCGCGCTGCTGATCGGCGATCTGCGCACAGCGGCGGCGGCACTGGCGTGGCTGACCGACTACGCGCGCACGGGCTGGTGGGGCGGCGCACCATCGTTCGACCGGCTCGGGCGGCTGGCGCTGGGATTGAGCGAAACGTTTTTGCCCGCCTTTGGCTGGCTCATCCCGCTTGTCTGGCTGATCTGCGCAGTGCCGGGGCTGCGTGGGCGGCCCGAACCCGCGAGCTGGTTTTGCCTGGCGTGGTTGCTGGTCTACGGTGTGTTTTTCTTCTGGTGGGAGCCCGAAAACATCGAGTTCTGGATCGCCGCCCTGCCACCCGCGTTGCTGTTGCTGGCGCGCGCACTGGCGCGTGGCCCGTGGCCGGTGGCGCGCGGCGGTGTAGCGCTGGCGGCTGCGCTCGTGATGGGAGCCAGCAATGGCATCGCGATCGCGCAACGCGGCGACCCCGCCAGCGACCTGCAGCGGCTCGTGGCGCGCGCGCTGGCCAGCGAGACCCAACCCGCCGATCTGTTGCTGATACCGGATGGTCTGCAAGAGCTGTATCTGCCATACTACGAACAGCGCGACAATTTTGTCTCGCTCAACGAAGCGATCTTCGCCAGCGGTGGCGCGTGGCCACCCGCCTGTGTGGTACTGCAAGACCGGATCGAGACCGCGCTGCACGCGGGCGTCCGGGTGCTGATCGCCGCCGAGGTGCTGCGGCCGCCGCCCGCATTGCTGGCACGGCACCGGCTCGATACCGTTGCGGTAGCGGCGTGTTTTGCGCCGTACCAACAACTCCAGCAACCGCTCGAGTTCGCGCCGCCGCTACCGGGCTACGTGCGGCTGCGCACTGCGCAGGAGATCGTGCGGGGCGACGGCTGGACGTTCAGCGACGCCAGCCTCGGTTGGAGCGCGGGCAACATCGCGGGGGAACGCTTTGATGGTGGCTGGCAGTTTGTGCCGCTGGCCGACGCGCGGATTCTGAGCCCGTTGTTTCGGATCGATGCCGCCGACGTGCGCGCGATCGAGATCCGGCTCGCACACACATTGCAAGGCCGCGACGCGCAGGTGTTCTTCGCAGATGCGACTGGTGCGATCAGCGAGGAGCGTTCGCTGCGGTTTACCCTGGCGGAAACAACCGCGGAGACCACCTACCGCATCGAGCTCGCCGATCTGCCTGCGTGGCGCGGGATCATCACCCGGTTACGGATCGACCCGGTGGGCGTGGGCGATGGTGGCACGGTGCGGGTGATTGCGGTGCGCGTAGTGCGGATCCCGTAGTACGGACGCAGCATGCTGCGTCCGTACACGGCACCCCCCCCGCGCGGACGCCCCCGCAGGCATCATCCCCTGCGGTCACGCGCAGGCCGCCCGGCCAGCAGCAGATAGGCATACAGCGCTACGCCCGAAGTGAGCGCCACAAGATACTTGACGCTGGTGGGCAGCAGCGTTGATGGTGAGACAAAGCCTTCGATGATCCCGGCGATTACCAGCAAGAGCGCGCCACCGAGCAGCAGGTGAATCGCGCGCCGGGCGGCCTGCGCCAGTGCCGCACTGCGGGTGATCAGCCCGGGCCGTACCAGCGCCCAGCCGAGCTGGAGCCCGGCCCCGCCTGCGACCGCGATCACACTGAGCTCGATGACCCCATGCGCAGCTACAAAGCCCCACAGCCGGTCTGAGAAACCATAGGCGTGGGCGGCACCACCGACGACACCCAGCAGCATACCGTTCTGGATCAAGACCAGCGCCGAGGGCACGCCGAGCAGGATGCCACCAGCAAACGCCAGGATCGAGACGCGGATGTTGTTGGTCATGATAAAGGCTGCTGATGAGGCATTGCCCTCATCATTGATCGAGAGCCACCACTCGCGCTCGGCACGGATCTCTTTGATCACCGCTTCGGCGCCCGGCACCAGTGCTGCGCCCGCCGCCGGATCGGCCCAGGCCGTCAGGTAGGCACCCAGCGCGGGCAGAAACAGCAACAGGGCGGCCACCAGTGAGAAGCGCCAGGTACCACGAAACGCCTGCGGAAATGTGTGGCTAAAGAAGCGCCAGAAATCGCGACCGCGCGCGCTCTCGCTGCGATACAGGGTGGCATAGCCGCGCGCCGCCAGATCATTCAGGTAAGTGGCGACCGGATGCTGCGCGAAGTCGCGGCGCGCGGTCGACAGATCGCTGGTTGCGCTGCGGTACAGACGCCCGAGTTCGAACAACTCCTCGGGGGCCAGTGCGGCCGGGCCGCCCGCACGCGTCTTGTCGAGCAGCACGGTCAGGCGCTCCCAGTCGCTGCGGCGGCGCGCGATAAACTGTTCGGGGAGCTGGCTCACCACGCAGGCTCATAACAGGTACGGCAGCGCGCCTCGTACAGCTCGAGACCACCAACCGCGATCGTGGGGGCATCGGCGGGTGCCGGGCGGTCATCGATCAGGCGTTGCGAGCGGGTGGCATAGGCACCACAGCGCACACAGATCGCGTAGAGTTTGTCAACTTGCTCGGCGACGGCCATGAGCAACGACATTGCGGGGAACGGCCGGGCGCGGAAATCCTGATCCAGCCCGGCCACCAGTATGCGCAACCCGCGATCGGCCAGTTGCTGACAGACCGCCAGCACCATCTCGGCGTCATCGTCCAGCAGGTGCAACTCGTCGAGCGCCACCACGCGCGCATCGGCGGGCACCAGATCGGGGATCTCGCTGACCGACGCGATCACGTGCGCCGCCACCGCCAGCCCGTTGTGGCTCACCAGGTTGCCTGCGCGGTAGCGCGCATCGCGGCGCGGAGTGAAGGCCGCCAGCGGCTGACGCGCGATCCGGACGTGATTGACACGTCGGATGAGTTCTTCGGTCTTGCCGCTGAACATACAGCCGCAGATTACTTCGATCCGGCCGTTGGGATGATAATGGGTCATACCTTTTACCTTTGCAAAAATCCGGTCAGCAGCCCGGCGACGTTCTCGCCCAGCGCCACCACCGCGTAGCCGCCCTCCTGCACCACCAGCGACGGGATCCCGAGCGCGGCGATCCGCCGCCCGATGACCGGGAACGCATCACTGGTGAGCGCAAACCCACCCGAATTGTCGGCCACCGGATCGCCACCATATGTGTCGACGCCCGCCGAGATCACCAGATAGCCGGGCGCATATGCTGCCACGATCCGCAATGCCTGATCCAGCGCCGCGAGAAATGTCGCATCCGTGGTGCCGGTCTGGAGCGCAATATTATGATTGTAGCCGAGACCCGCCCCCGCGCCGATCTCATCTTCATACCCCAGGAAGTACGGATAATGACGCGCCGGATCGCCGTGGAGCGAAACAAACAGCACGTCGTCGCGCTCGTAGAAGATCTGCTGCGTACCGTTGCCGTGGTGAAAATCGATATCGAGCACCGCCACGCGCGGCGCGTGGCCCCGCAGCCATTGCGCGGCGATCGCAGCGTTGTTGAGGAAGCAGTAGCCGCCGCACAGATCGCTGCCGGCGTGATGACCCGGCGGGCGGCAGAGCGCATACGCCGCGTGCTCGCCCTGCGTAAGCAATTGCGCACCAGTGAGCGCGACATCGGCGGCGGCACGCGCGGCCTGCCAGGTACCCGGCCCGATCGGCGCGCTGAGATCAAATGTAAAATAGCCCGGCGCTGCCAGCCCGTCATCGTTGCGGCGGCGCATCCAGCGTACCGCGAGCGTGCTTGGCAGCACAGCGGCGGCAG
>JAYUYF010000787.1:0-6443 GCA_043752605.1 Roseiflexaceae bacterium | reverse complement strand
TGACTAGCCGCAGCCGGAATGCTTCGGCCCTACGGGATCCCCGCCCCGAACCGCCACCACACGCGGTATAATGCCACACCATGACACATGCACCACATAACCTGCTCGATCTGACACTACCGCAGCTTGAAACCCTGCTCGCCGAATGGGGCCAGCCGGCATACCGCGCGCGCCAGATCTGGCGGCGATTGTATGTAAACTACACCAGTGACCCGCAGGCGATGACCGAATTGCCGCCCGCGTTGCGCACCCGCCTGGCAGCAGAGACGCAGATCGGCACGCTGTCGCCGGTCACGATCCAGCAGGCCGATGACGGGCTGACGCGCAAGGCGCTGTGGCGGCTGCCGGGCGGCGAAGTAATCGAGAGCGTGCTGATGATCTACCCTGGCCGCGCCACGGTCTGCGTCAGCACACAGGCGGGCTGCGCGATGGGCTGCGTCTTCTGTGCCACCGGGCGGATGGGGCTACTGCGCAATCTCAGCAGCGGTGTCGTCGTCGAACAGGTACTATGGGCAGCGCGTGAATTGCTTTTGCTGGCGAATGAACGCGCGGCGGCCACCGACTCGGCTTCGACAGATGCGGCCCAGTGGTGGGCAGCGAGCGATCTGGACGATGGCGCTTTCGATACCGCGATTGCGATCCCGGCGCGGCTGACAAACGTCGTGTTTATGGGGATGGGCGAGCCGTTTGCCAATTATGACCGTTGGTGGGCGGCCGTCGAGCGTCTGCACGACCCGCAGGGGCTGAACATTGGCGCGCGCAGCCTGACGGTCTCGACCGTCGGGTTGGTGACCGGTATTCGCCGTCTGGCCACCGAATCCTTGCCGATCAACCTTGCGATCTCGCTGCACGCGCCCAATGATGCGCTGCGCAGCGCGCTGATGCCGGTGAACGACCGCTTCCCGCTCGCCGAATTGCTGGCGTCGGTGCGCGAGTATCTGGCGGTGACGCGGCGGCGCGTCTCGTTTGAATATGTCTTGCTCCAGGGCCAAAATGATACGCCCGCGATCGCGGCCGAGCTAGCGGCATTGCTCGCCGAATTTGGTGGCATGGCGCACGTCAACCTCATCCCGTGGAACCCGGTTCCCGGCATGCCGCTTGGCCGCTCCGATCGGCGACGTGTACGCGCATTCCAGCAGGTCTTGCACGATCAGGGCATTGGCTGCACGGTGCGCGTCGAGCGCGGTGTGGCGATCGCGGCCGCCTGCGGGCAACTGGCGGGCGCACCGATCGCGCTCCAGCCCGTGTGAACAGCGGCGTAGTATGGTATCATCTAGCCAAACAGTTCCGCAAGCGCTGATCGAGAAGTTATGAGCACCAGGCCGCAAAACTTGCGCGGCATGCGCGACCATCTGCCGGCCGCGATGCATTTGCGCCATTTTATCATTGAAACGCTGACCGATGTGTTTGCACGCTACGGCTTTGAGCCGTTGCAGACGCCGATCATCGAATATGCCGAGACGCTCGATGGCAAGATCGGCGAAGACGAGAGCCTGATCTACCGTTTTGAAGACAACGGCGGGCGGGCCGTCGCGCTGCGCTACGATCAGACCGTGCCGCTCGCGCGCGTGGTAGCGCAGTACAGTGCGCAACTGACGCTGCCGTGGCGGCGCTATTCGGTCGGCCAGTCGTATCGCGGCGAACGGCCGGGCCGCGGCCGATACCGTGAGTTGTGGCAGGCCGATGTCGATATCGTCGGCAGCGCCTCGCCGGTGGCCGATGCCGAGGTCATCGCGCTGCTGACTGATGCGCTGACCGCGCTCGGGTTTGGCAACAGTATCACGCTGATCAACCACCGGCAGGTGATCGGTGGCATCGCGCGTGCAGCCGGGCTCGACGAAGCGAGCGCCGGTGGTGTGTACCGCGCGATCGACAAGTTTGACAAGATTGGCGCGGATGGTGTGCGCGCCGAGCTGCTCAAAACCGGTGTGACTGAGGCGGCCGCCAATAAAATTATGACGCTCGTGACGCTGCGTGGCACGCCTGAAGCGATGCTCGGCGCGCTCGCGCACGAATTCACGGATGATCCGCAGGCGCTGGCCGCACTGGAGAATCTGCGTGCAATCCTTGGCCACCTGGCCGCGCTGGGGATCCCGGCGGCGCGCTACAGTGTGGCACCGCAACTGGCGCGAGGTCTCTCGTACTACACCGGCGTCGTGTTCGAGGCGATCGTCGAGACACCACCGATGGGATCGCTGCTCGGCGGTGGGCGCTACGACGACCTGATCGGTCAGTTTGCCGGGCGCAGCATCCCGACGGTCGGGCTCGCGTTTGGGATCGAGCGGCTGCACGATATTATGGAAGAGCTCGGCATGGGGCCGCCGCGCAGTAACACGGCGGTGTTTGTCACACTCTTCAACGAAGATCTCGCGTCTGCCGGGCTGGCGCTGGCGCACGAGTTGCGTACGGCCGGCATCGCGGTCGAGACCGCACTCGACCCGCGCGAGAAGCTCGGCCGCCAGCTGCAGCACGCGGCACGGCGCGGCGTGACCTACGCGCTGGTGATCGGCCCGGATGAACTGGCGCAGAATCTTGTCGTGGTGCGAAATCTGGTCAGCGGCGAGCAACAGCAGGTACCTCGTGCGGGTGTGGCGGCGGTGCTCGGCGGATGAGTGTGCTGCTCGACCAGCCGCTGCGCACCGTGCTCGATACACTCGCGAGTAGCGCGCCGACGCCCGGTGGCGGGAGCGCAGCGGCGATTACGGGTGCGATGGCGGCCGGTCTCCTGACGATGGTCTGCGATTTGACAATCGGCAGGAAGGCGTATGCCGGGTTTGACACTGAGGCGCGCACCATCCGCGCGCGTGCTGAAGCACTGCGGCTGCGGTTGCAAGACCTGGCACACGATGATATCGCCGTGTTCACCGCGTTGTCGGCCGCCTACCGGCTCGAGAAGACGACCGACGCCGCGCGCAGCACGCGCGCCGCTGCGATCCAGTACGCATTACAGGCTGCGACGATCGTGCCGCTTGCAATTGCTGAAGCCGCAGCGGCCGTGTTGCCGCTGGGGCTGCCGCTGGCAGAGTCTGGTTCGCGGCTGGCGGTGAGTGATGTCGGCGTGGCTGCACATCTGGCGCGCGCGGCGGTGCCGGCTGCATTGTTGAGCGTGGCGATTAATCTTGCGCAGCTCGATGATGCCGACTTTATCGATAATGCACGGCAGCGTATGGCGGCGCTACACGCAGGGCTGGCAGAGACTACAGATGCCATTCTGGCGCGCGTCGCGGCACGAGTGGCCAGCTAGTGAGGTTTCCCACGATGACAAACCTGCTTATCGTCGACGACGAACAGTCCATTCGCTCGATGTTGCGCATGTTTTTTCAGCGCCAGGGGTATGCCGTCTCGGTGGCTGGTGATGGTGCCGAAGCGATCCGGATTGCGAAAACGCAAGCATTTGACCTGATTTTGATGGACATTCAAATGCCAGTAATGACCGGGATCGAGGCGGTGCGGGCGTTACGTGAAGACGAGACCTACCGCGAGCGTCCGATCATCGCATTTACCGCGTACGCACGCTCACATACGCCAGCATCGCTGCAGACAAGCGGGTTCGACCGCGTCGTCTTCAAACCGTTCGAACTGATCGAATTGCACGAACTCGTTGGTCAATTGATTGCCGGGCACTCATCCGCCGACGCACAGACCGTGTAGAGGGGCCACCATGAATCTTGTTGATGTCTTTATGCTCTTTTTGCTGGTCGCTGCGCTCGGCGTCGGCTTCTTCAATGGCACAATTCGGCTCGTTATTGTGCTGATTGCGTTTTATATCAGCATTATTCTTGGTAGTCTGTATTTTGAGTTGTTGGGAACGTTTTTTCGGCAGCGATTTCGCTCGACGCTGGCGGTCGGGCAGATCACCGCATTTGCTGTGGTGTTGCTGATCTCATTTATCGTGCTGACGGCAGCCGGGCTGTATACCTTTCGGTATGCGAAGGTGCCACGCGCGTTTGATTTCTTTGACCGGATCGTGGGGACGCTTGTCGGGCTGGTGCTCGGTGGATTTATCATCGGGATGTTTGCATCGCTCCTGATGGCGCTGTTTGTCGCCAATAATCCGGGTGCGCTACTGACGTGGCCACTGATGCGCAGTTTACAATCAGGAGTGCGTGAGTCATTTATGGTACGCTTTTTTGCTGATTCAATTTTACCGCTGATCTATTCGGTGGTGCGGCCGTTGCTTCCCAACGCGGCCGATATTATCTTCCGTGTGCGCTGAGATGCCGATCACATCACAGACGCTCAATACGCTCGAATTTCCCAAAGTACTGGCGCAACTGGCGCGCCATACGTCGTTTTCTGCCTCGCGCGAGCTCGCACTGGCGATTGAGCCTTCGACCGATAGCTACGAAGTGCAACGGCGATTGCGACGTACCGGCGAGGCGCGGCGGCTGCTCGATGAGCTACCCGATACCTCGATCGGTGGCGCGCGCGATATCCGCGCAGCCGTCGGCCTCGCGCAGCGCGGCGGCACGCTCGATGCCCCGGTTTTTCTCGAGATCGGCGCGACGCTCGCGAGCACCCGGCGGCTGCGCAGCAGTTTGCTGCGGCTCGATGCAGAGGCGTTTGTGCTGCTGCGCGAACTCGCCGATGGCCTGCCTGCACTGCCCGCGATCGAAGACCGAATCGCGCGCACGGTCGGCGATGACGGCGGTGTGCTCGATAGTGCCAGCCCGGCACTTGGCCGCCTGCGTGCCGAGATCCGCGTTGCGTTTGCGCGGCTGCAAGATAAACTGCAATCGATGATCAGCTCGTCGATCAGCGATTCGCTGCAAGAGGCGATCATCACGGTGCGCGAAGGGCGCTATGTGTTGCCGGTCAAGGCGGCGGCGCGGCGTAATGTACGCGGGCTGGTTCACGATCAATCGGCGAGCGGCGCGACGCTCTACATCGAGCCGCTGGTGGTTGTCGAGCTCAACAACCGCTGGCGCGAGCTGCAAATCGCCGAGCAACGCGAGATCGACCGGATCCTTGGTGAGCTTTCGGGCGTGGTCGGGGCTGAGTCAGCGGCGATCACGACGGGCGTCGATGCGCTGGCCGATCTTGATCTGGCGCTGGCGATGGCACGCTACGCATTGCTGCTGCGCTGTGTTGAGCCACAGATTGTCTCGCACACCGCCGCCGAGGGGCCGCTGCTGGCCTTCCGCGAGGCGCGCCACCCGCTGCTCGATCAGCAGAAAGTAGTGCCGACGACCATGCGGCTCGGCGGCGAATTTCGGCTGCTGTTGATTACCGGGCCAAACACCGGCGGCAAGACCGTCGCGCTCAAAACTACCGGGTTGCTGGTGCTGATGGCGCAAGCGGGGATGCACATCCCAGCGTCTGAACCTTCGCAGTTGCCGATCTTTGGTCAGGTATTTGCCGATATTGGCGATGAGCAGAGTATTGAACAGAGCCTGAGCACATTTTCCTCGCACATGACCAATATCATTCGCATTTTGCGCACACTCGATGGTGCATATTTTGCTGACGACGAGCCCTCGCGGCTGCGGGCGGTCGCGCCGGGCGACTGGCGGCCGCTCGATCCACTGCACGCAGATGACCAGCCGGCGCTGGTGTTGCTCGATGAACTCGGCGCAGGCACCGACCCGGTCGAGGGCGCAGCCCTGGCGCGTGCGATCGTCGAACGCCTGCTCGATCGCGGCGCACTGGGCGTAGCTACGACCCACTATGCCGAACTCAAGGCCTTCGCGTACGCGACCGACGGCGTGGCAAACGGTTCGGTCGAGTTCAATGTCGAGACGCTCGCGCCCACTTATCGGCTCTCGATCGGGCTGCCCGGCCGCTCGAATGCACTGGCGATCGCGCAACGGCTCGGGCTTGATCCCGAGCTTGTTGACCGGGCGCGCAGCACGATGGCGCGCGAAGACGCACAGGTCGAGGATCTGCTGGCCGGGATCTACACCGAGCGCACAGCAGCGGCAGATGAACTACAGGCGGCTGCGCAGGCGCGCCACGAAGCTGACCAATTGCGCAATGATCTCGCGCGCGAACGGCAGGCGTTTCACGAGGCGCGCGATGCCGAGTATCAGGCCGCCCAGGCGCAACTCGATGCCGAATTTGGCGAAGTGCGCGCGCAATTGCGCCGCCTGCGCGATGATTTCCAGTCGGTATCGATCAACCGCCAGTGGCTTGAAGAAGCCGAAAAACGCATGGGCGAAGTGCGCGAGCGTACGCCGCAGCGCACAGCAGCACCCGCCGCAGCTATTCCCGCACAGCCGCAGCAGCCGCGTCAGTTGCGCGCGGGCGACAAAGTCCACGTGCGCTCGGTGGGGCTCATGGGCGAGATCATTGCTGTCGACGACGACGAGGGCATGGCCGATGTGCAGGTCGGTGGCTTTCGCGTGCGCGCCGATCTGCGCGAATTGCGCCGCGAGAAGGACGGCCCGGCCGCGCCAGCCGCCGAGCGCCGCGCGAGTTCCGATCGGCCATCGTTGCCACCACCA
>JAYUYF010000786.1:0-2548 GCA_043752605.1 Roseiflexaceae bacterium | reverse complement strand
CGGTGGTAAATGCGCCGCCATCAGAAGCGCCAACAATGGGTAGATTGTAGATATTCGTGCGCCAGCCGTCCGCTTCTTCGATGTAGCCGAGCGCCGTCTTCTCAGGCAGTTTGTTCATCGCGAAATACCCGGACTGATCCATGCCAATCGGTTTGAAGATCGCCTGCGCAACAAAATCCTGATAGTTCTGGCCGGTCAGCTCTTCGATCACTACCCCGAGGAGAATATAGCCACCGTTCGAATAGGAGAAGCGTTCGCCGGGCGCGAATTGCATGTCCTCATCGGGAAATACCGCCAGGTAATCTCGCGGGCTTCGCAAATCATACCAGGGAACGTTGAAGCGCACGTTCTCGGAGTCGGGTATTTTTTCCTCATCAAGGTAGTCCGGTATGCCCGAGGTATGGGTGAGCAAGTGCCTGATCGTGATCTCCGGCGAATACTTCGGGAAATCGAGCGCGATACAGTCCTGCAACTTCGTGTCGAACGCGAGTTTCTGCGCTTCAATCAGTTTGCCAATCGCCAGCGCGGTGAAGCATTTGGTGCCCGAGGCGATGCCGAAGCGAGTCTCCGGTGTGTTCTCGACCCTGTTGCTGCGGTCGGCATAGCCGGCAGCGCGCTCATAGATCACCGTGTCCTGTCGGCGAATCGAAATGATTCCAGAAAACGCATGTGCTTCAATGGATGCATCCAGGATGTTCGTGAGCTGTGGGTGTTCCATCGTCGTCTCCAATCATGAGTGCGCTGCCACACCAGGGTAACGTTTGCGCTATTATCAGGTTAGCTTACCAGGATGATACCAGCAAAGTGTTTACCAAAAGTCGACACGGCACATACCATACCTAACGCAGCCCGGCGTCGCGCGCACGGATGATCGGATCATCGGCCGCGCGGATGTCGAGATCCGCGCTCGCCAGCAGCACATCACCGCAATCCTGGCCCTGCGCTATGCGATCGAGCATCTCGACGTGGCACAACGTGAACACTCCCGTGACGCCAGCAGCAAATCATGAAAACCAATCAACAGCCGGCACCACACGCGGCTATGATGTTTACGGCAGCGGCCCGCTGCTCATTAAGATCACCGGAGCGAGCAGTTTCCGCTGTACCGCGATTAGCGGCGCAATGTGTGCAGCGCCGCCGCAAGATCACGAAAGGTGCGGGTGCCGGCAATCGCGATATTTGTGCTGATCAGCGTTTGTGCAACTTCGGGCCGTACACCAACAATAATGATCTCGGTGCCAAGCAGCCGCGACGCATGCACGATATTTTCCAGACCACGCGCGATCGCGGCATCGATCACCGGCACGCCGGTGACGTCGAGCAGCACAGCGCGGGAACGGTGCTGCGTGATGCCAGCCAGCAACTGTAGCTCGAGTAGGTGCAGGCGCGTGCTATCGAACGCCCCGACCAGTGGTACGACCAGCACATCCAGTTGCACGGGAAGCATCGGTATACTCATCGCCACCAGCGCCGCGCGCTGAGCGGCGTTTTCGTTGAGCAGCGTTTCCTGCGCCTGGGCACGCTCTGCGAGTGCAGCCAGCGTCTCTTGAAGCTGGATATTCTGGGTGTCGCGCGCCAGCGTCTGCCGCTCGGCGAGTGCCAGTGCCTCGGCTACCTGCGCATTGGCGTGCGCCAGCCGTTCGGCTGTGTCGCGCGCCAGCCGGCTGAGTACCATGCCGCCGATTACCAGCCAGTACGGGATTTGCGTGGCGATCAGCGCATAATTGCCAGCGCCCCCCACACGGATGAGCACGAGACCCATCACAATCACTGCGCTGAGGAGCACGGCACGCACACCGGTGAGCACCAGCGCCAACACGGCAGGGATGAAGGTCGAGGGCAGGAACGAACCATCGAGCGGGATAGTGAGCGGGACGACCACACTTGCGATCAGCACGGTAACCGGGAGTGCAAGCTCCCAGCCACGCCAGTATGCGAACGTTAGCGCGCCTGCGAGCAGCGCCGGGATGGCAACCGACGCGATCGCTCCGACATTGTTGCTGGCGGTGCCGAGCACGGCAACCAGAAGCAACAGGCTGCCAACCGCCATGCTGCCGAGAAGCCCCAGGTTGATCTGTCGTTGCGTAAAAGACATCGCAGTGTTGCCTTTCAGGTACACACTGTAAACACACGTATCGAGCGTAGTATACATGGTATCGCCGTTGATGAGCAGCGCTCCCGGCGGCAATTCGCGCACCAGGCATGGCTGGTGATGGTCGAACCGAGATTAGCGCAGATGGCGTACACCAGCGCCACGATGTCCAACGTTTTACGCACGACCTGCAACTAGTCAGGCTCGCGCAGCTATCAAAGCCGCGCTGCGCAACTCGCTCGCCAGCACACTGAGATTACACGTTGATTATTGCTCGCTTACACGCGGCCGATCTGCTATACTAAAAACGAATAACTGAACAGGATCGCACGGTGCCATATCTGCCGTGTCGCAACAGAGGCGGTCACCCGTGGTGGGCTGTCTCTTTTTGTGTGAACCGCCTGTCGCGCCGTATCGCAGGGAGATCCGCATGAAGACGATTGTAGCCGCCGCGCT
>JAYUYF010000785.1:0-2548 GCA_043752605.1 Roseiflexaceae bacterium | reverse complement strand
TCTTACTGTCGGGTGATCATATTTATAAAATGGATTATGCGGCGATGATCGACTTCCACCAGAAGCGGCGCGCCGATATGACCGTGGCGGTGATGCATGTGCCGCTCGAACAAACTGACCGTTTTGGGATTATGACCGTCAACGATGAGACGATGGAGATCACCGCATTTACTGAAAAGCCCAAAGCACGTGATAAGGGCACGCTGGCGAGCATGGGCATCTATGTGTTCGATGCCGATGTGCTGGTGCGCCGCCTGCGCGATGGCAGTGACAACAGCCCACGCATCGATTTTGGTAAGCACGTGATCCCGGCGATGGTCGGCAGCGATGCGGTATATGCGTATCCGTTCGAAGGCTACTGGGTCGATGTGGGGACGATCGAGTCGTACTGGGAGACGAGCATGGAGTTGCTCGACCCGAAGAATTCGCTCGGGCTGTATGATGCATCGTGGATTATCCATACGCGCAGCGAGGAGCGGCCGCCGGCCAAGATCGGGCCACAGGCGCGCGTCAGCAGCAGCATGATCAGCAACGGCTGCACGGTGCGTGGCACGGTCGAACATTCGGTGCTCTCGCCGGGGGTGTATATCTCGCCGGGCGCGGTGGTTCGCCACAGCGTGGTGATGAATGATACCTGGATCGGGCCGGGCGCGGTGCTCGACCGCGTGATCGTGGATAAAAATGTCGTGGTGGGTGCGGGCGTGCGGCTCGGCCACGGCGATGATCTGAAGATCGTCAACCGTGAGGCCCCGGATAAACTGACGATCGGTGTATCGGTGGTGGGCAAGAACGCGCATATTCCGGCTGGCATCAGGATCGGTCGCAATGTGGTGATCAACGCCGACCGCGACGAAGAGCATTTCTCGGGCACCGAGGTTGCATCGGGCGAGACGGTCTAGCATTCTGGAGCGAAGGAGCTTTCCATGCTGAGGACACTGGCGCTCATCCTGGCCGGTGGCGAGAGCCCGGCGCTGAGCGTGCTGACGGCGGTGCGCTCCGAGGCGGCCGTGCCGTTTGCGGGCAAATACCGGATTATCGATTTTCCGCTCTCCAACTGTGTCAACTCAGGGATCAGTAATGTCGGCGTGCTGACGCAGTATCAGCCGCGTTCGCTGCACGAGCATATCGGCGTCGGCAAACCCTGGGATCTCGATCGGCGTATCGGTGGGGTGCGCGTGCTGCACCCGTACCTCACCAGCGTGGGCGGCAAGTGGCAGCGTGGCAACGCTGATGCGCTGCGCGCCAACCTCGATTACATCAATGACCAGCAGGCGGATGCGGTACTGGTGCTGGCGGGTGATCATATTTACAAAATGGATTACCGGCCGATGCTGGCGCTGCACGAAGAGAACGACGCCGATGTGACGGTGGGCGTCCACCCGGTCTCGCCGCACGAGACGCACCGCTACGGGGTGGTGGGTGTGGATGACGATGGTGGCGTGTCGCACTTCGAAGAGAAACCGCGGCGCGCGCGCAGCACGCTGGCCTCGATGGGGATCTATGTCTTCCGCAAGAGCTTTCTTGTCGAAATACTAGCGGGTGGCGATGAAGCCAATCTGGGCCGCGATCTCATGCCGCAGCTGCTCAAGCGAACCCACGTGCGCTCGTACCAGTTTCAGGGTTACTGGGCCGATGTTGGTACGGTGCAGGCATATTACGAAGCCAACATGGCGCTGCTGGCCGAATCACCCGCGCTCGACCTGTACGATCCCGACTGGGTGATCCACACCCGCAGCGAGGAGCGCCCGTCAGCCGAGATCGGTGCCGCTGCGCGCGTCGATGGCAACCTGTTGTGCGATGGCTGTCGGATTTATGGCACGGTGGTGCGCTCGGTTATCTCACCCGGTGTGGTGGTGGCCGCGGGTGCGGTGATCCGTGATTCGATCCTGCTGCCGGGTGTGATGGTGGCGGCGGGTGCGGTGATCGACCGCTGTGTGATCGACAAAGATGCGCAGATCGGTGCCGACGCGATGGTTGGCGACGGCGATGATATCACTGCCAATATCCAGTCCCCCGAGTTGCTCAACACCGGATTGACGCTGGTGGGTCGCGGCGCGCAGATCCCGGCGGGTGCGCGTGTCGGCCGCAATGTGGTCATCAAATCACGTGCTACCACGCAGCAATTTGGCGGCGGTGTGGTTGCCAGCGGCGCGACGGTGGGCACGTAGCGCCCTGAACGAACGGAACCACGATGATTACTGTCGCACTGATTGCGCACGACCGTAAAAAAGACGATGTCGTGGCCTTCGCGTTGCGCCATCGCGACGTGCTGGCCAGCTGCAACCTGATCGCGACGGGCACCACAGGTGGCCGCATCGCAGAGGCGACCGGCCTGCTGGTGGTACGGCTGCTCTCCGGGCCACTGGGCGGCGATGCGCAGATCGCGGCGCGGGTGGCGCAACGCGAAGTACAACTCGTGCTGTTTATCGTCGACCCGTTGTTTGCCCACCCACACGAGCCCGATATTCAGAGCCTGCTGCGCGTCTGCAATCTCTACGATGTGCCGCTCGCCACCAACCTGGCCACGGCAGAATACCTGGTGGGGATG
>JAYUYF010000784.1:0-6453 GCA_043752605.1 Roseiflexaceae bacterium | reverse complement strand
CATTATAGCACGGCGGCCGGGCGTGTCAACGAGCTGGTGCGGCGGCGATCGCGGCATCGACGGCCGACTGGAGCCCATCAGCGTCGACCTGCTGACCGTTGACAATAAAAGTCGGCGTACCGGGAATCTTGATCGTCTCACCCGCATCGTAGGCGGTACCGACGACGGCGCGGTGTGTGCCAGCGCTCATGCAGCCATCGAATGCGGTCTTGTCGAGCCCGAGCTGGGAGGCGTAGCCACCAAACTGGGCAACCGGGCTATCGAGGTTGCGCCACTGCGCCTGGTTGTAAAACAGCATATCGTGCATCCGCCAGAACGCGCCCTGATCGGCTGCGCAGCGGCTGGCCTCGGCGGCCGGGCGCGCGTTGCGGTGCATCGCGAGCGGGAACTCGTGAAACACAAACTTGACGTTACCCGGCACGACATATGTCTGTTCAAATTGCGCTTTGATCTGCGTGGCGAACGCGCGGCAGGCCGGGCACTGGTAATCAGCATACTCGACGACCGTGACCGGCGCATTCTCCGCGCCGACAAACTGGAAACCTTCGGCGGTGACACCACCAGGCAATGCCGCGCGCGCGTCCGGCACGCGGCCAAGCGGCACCGGCGCAGTGGTGAGCGCCGCGACGCCAAGCCCGATAAATGCCAGCAACACGAGTACCCCGATACCGATGTACAGATTACGCGTGTTGTTCTTCTTCTTCTCAGTGAGGATCGCGGCTGATGCCGAACGGCCTCGCTGTGTACGCCCACTACTCATGCGGTATGCTCCATCGGTAATGAATCTGCTGCAGCGCGCGATGCTGCCCTGTTCCTGTGCATTATAGCGGCGGCCTGCCCCTGGCGCAAAAGAGAGTCAGATGAGCGCTCGGCGCGCGAGCGCGGCGGTGAGTAGCGGCGCAAATGCGGCGGGCTCGCTGTGCGCAATCTCGACGAGCGGCGTGGCGTGCCAGGCGGCCAGATCACGCAGCGCCCCCGCGATCCCGTGCGCCAGTTCATCACTGAGCGGCACGCCCGGCTCCAGATGTAGCGCGCGCACCACAAATCGGCCCTCGGCGCGATATGCTTTAGCATCGAGCCGCCCGACGATTGCACCACGGTGCAGGATCGGTAGCGAAAAATAGCCAAAGCGGCGCTTCGCGGCGGGCGTATACACTTCGATTCGGTATGCAAAGCCAAATAGCTCGACCAACCGCTTGCGATCCCAGACCAGCGGGTCAAACGGCGAAAGCAACACCGTGCGGCTGGGCTGCAGCGCACCCTCGGCGGCGCGTTGTGCGAGATCGAGATTGTCTGGGTGGATGAGCACTGGCTCAGCAAAACCTTCGACGCGCGCCAGCGCCAGCGAGCCATCATCGATCAGTGAATGCAGCGCGACCAGTGTCGGTTGAGTTTTTGTGCGAAAGTAATCGGCGACCCAGCGTGCGGGGGCAAAACCAAGTGCCCGAACCGCCTTGCTGGCCAGCACGCGGCGTACATCGGTGAGCGGCAGCGTCTGGCCGTCGTCCCATCCCGGCAGCACTCGTTCGCGCAGATCGTAGATCCGCTGAAACCGCTCGCGGCGCGCGATCATCAAATCACCGTGCGTGTAGAGCATCTCGAGCGCGATCTTCTCGAACTTCCAATCCCACCAGCCCCCGCTCGGTCGCCCATCCGTGCGCACAAAATCGGACGATCGCACCGGCCCGCTTTCACGAATATGATCCAGTAATGCGTCGACAGCCGCCTGATTTTGCGCCAGCCAGTCGCTCGCATGCGCCCAACGACGCGCAGCGTTGCCGAGCATCAGGCTACGGTAGAGCGGGTATTCATCGATCGACAGGAAGCTGGCCTCGTGCGACCAGTATTCAAACAGGTGTCCGGCGGCAAGCGCATCCGTGAGCCATTCGTGCGGGAAGCTGCCGATCCGGCTGTAGAGCACCAGATACGGGCTGCGCGCGATCACATTGATGGTGTCGATCTGGAGCACACCCATGCGGCGGATGCACGCCAGCAGCGTATCAGGCGTTGCGGCGGCGGGTGGATCATCGAGCCCTTGCACCGCGATCTGGAGCGTGCGGGCGGCGGCACGCGAGAGTTCGAGCATCACGCCGCCCGCCGAAACAGGAAGATATACTCGTGTTTAAAAATATAAAAGCCACCCGCCAGCGCGCGGTAGCGCCACAATTCCTGGCGCGTACGTTTGCCAGCCGTGCGATCGAAATTCTTGACGATGATACTTTTGAGCGTAAAGCCCTGCTGCATGACGGCATTCATCGTCAGAAAGCCGAGCGGGATCAGATCGCCGCGTACATATTTATCACCGATCACCAGCGCGAGGTAGCGGCCACGATCAAGCACGCGCGCCACGCTGGCCGCCACCTGGCCGATTTGCGCGACAAATGCCTCCGTGGTGGCCGCATTCGATAGATCGCGCGCATCATCGCTGAAGCGAATGATATCGTGGTAGGGCGGATGGAGTAGCGCGAGTTGCACGCTGGTCGCGCCGCGCGCGCGCAGCAATGCGCCAAAATCGGCGCTGGTACTATCGCCGCAGACCAATTCGGTGCGTACGTCCGCGTGTGCTGGTTCAGCATCGACGAGTGCGCGCGCCTGCGCCACTACCTCGGGTTGGAGTTCGACGCCGAGCGTGTTGCGGCCGAGGCGCTGGCCTTCGATCAGCGTGGTTCCCAGCCCGGCAAACGGGTCGAGCACCCATTCGCCCGGGCGCGTGTAGCGGCGCATCATCTGATGCGGGATCTGCGGCACAAAATTGCCCCAGTAGCCGGCCGTGTGGACACCGCTGGTGTCGCGCCGATCGATTAGCCACAGGCTATCGGTGAGAATATCGCTGTATTCCTTCCAGCGGTTGAGATCGATATCGTTGAGGCGGCTAGTGCGGACACCATCGAGCGCGCGCAGCAACCGATCGAGGTAGTAGCGCGCGCGGTCGAGCGTCTGCGCACTCAGAATCTGGTCCAATTCACCATCAAGAAACGGCGTGGCAAAACGGATCGCGGCCGGGTCATCGGCGGTGAGTGTCAAGTCGTTCAGGCCGCTGCGCAGCTCGCGGACGGTGCGCCGCAGCTCATCCGTCGTCGTGCGCTCACGCGCGCTCATCAGCGCAGCGGCCAGCCGAATGCGATCGAGCGCGCGATCGACCGGTTGCACACCCTCATCGACGACCTCGGCCAGCCGGTCTCTCATCGCAGATACCCTTGACAAACATCCATGCGGTTCGAGTATACCACGGCTTCATGCGCCGCGCTACAGCGCATTGACAGGCCGCACGCTGCGTGGTATTGTGCAAACAATAAGGACACCGAACGTTGACGGGGACGAGTATCCGGCCACCGGCCATCAGGGAGGGCGCGCCACAGACTGCGAGCGCACCCGGGCACGGTTCCGGCGAAAACCACCCCCGAGTCGCCTGCCGAACGCCTGCGGGCCAGTAGCCAGGTGCGCGTAGCGCCCGTTAGCGCGCCCCGAGCGATGCGTGCGGTTGCGCGTATCGGAAGCAGGGTGGAACCACGAAGCGCGCCTTCGTCCCGCAGGGACGAGGGTTTTTTGTTTTCTGGAGGCGATTATGGCTGGACAATCCCGGCGGCGGCCACCATCACCAAAACGCGGTGGCTGCCTGCCGATCATTGTTGTGCTGATCTGGTTGCTGGTCGGTGGGATCGCGCTGTATCAATATGTGTTGCGGCCCGCCGCCAGCCGCGCGGTCGGCGAGGTGATCGGCACCTCGATCGGCGGCGACGTGGCGACGCCCGTGCCCGCTACCACTGCGGTAGCCATCCCGCCCATCGGCGATGGCGCAGCACAGTTTCTGCCCACGGCGGTCGCGGCGCTGCCCACGGGTGATGTCGTGCTCACCGAGCAACGCGCCAACGAGTTGCTGAGCGGTAACCTGCCGAGCGGGATCGACAGCGCACAGGTGCGCTTTGTCCCCGGCGAAGTGCAGATCACCTTACGCGCGATTGGCACGGATAATCTGGCGCGCTTTCAGGTCGGCGTCGAGGCTGGTCAGTTGCGGATCGTGGGCGCACGGATCGATGGGCCGCTGGGCGCGGTGGTCAGCGCGGATGAGCTGATCCGCCCGCTGGAGACCGCGTTCAACAACGAGGTGCAGGCGCAGGGGCGGCAGATCAGCGCGGTGCGCGTCGAGCAGGGCCAGATCGTGATGACGGTCATCGAGTAGAACCGCAGCATCCGCCAGGCCAACCGACGCCGATGTGGATGCTTCGGCGGAATCGACCGCAACACCCAGCGCATCTCAGGTCGCAAAGGCGCATCGCGATGCGCCCCAACGAAATAAAGGAGGCCTCTCATGGCAGTCACACCTGATAACGATCCGTATTATCGGCTCCGACATTCAGCGGCGCACGTGCTGGCGCAGGCGGTGATCGAGATCTTCCCGGTGGGCAAGATCGCGATTGGTCCGCCGATCGAAGATGGCTTTTACTACGATTTTGATCTGCCGCGCCCGCTGACGCCGGATGATCTGGTTGATATCGAGGCGCGGATGCGCCGGATCATCGGCGAGAATCACCCGTTTGTGTACCGCGAGGTCAGCGCGGAGGCGGCGCGCGTGCTGTTCGCCGATCAGCCGTACAAGGTTGAGTTGATCGATGGGCTGGCGCAGGGGCTCGATGCCGATGGCGAGACGGCGCACGGTGACACGGCGATCTCGACCTACCGGCAGGCAAATTTCGAGGATCTGTGCCGCGGCCCACATCTGCCCGGCACGAGCGACATCGTGCCCGATGGCCTCAAGCTGATGAACGTGGCGGGTGCGTACTGGCGCGGCGATGAGAAGAAGCCGCAGCTCCAGCGGATCTACGGCACGGCCTGGAATAGCAAAGATGAGCTCGATGCGTATCTGTATCGGATCGAGGAGGCGCGCAAGCGCGACCATCGTAAGCTCGGCAAGGAACTCGGATTATTTTACTTCTCAGACGATATCGGCCCCGGCCTGCCGCTGTTTACTCCCAAAGGCGAATCGCTGCGCTATCAGATGGAGAGCTACGTGCGCGAGGTACAGACGCGCTACGGCTACCAGCACGTCTGGACGGGCAATGTGGCGAAGGAGAGCCTCTACAAGAAATCCGGGCATTACGATGCCTACCGCGAGAACATGTTCCCGCCGATGGTCGAGAGCGAGGATCTAGTCTTCCGGCTCAAGCCGATGAACTGCCCGAGCCACATGACGCTGTTCCGCGAGATGGGCATTCATTCGTACCGCGATCTGCCGATGCGCTTCGCCGAGTTTGCCACGCTTTACCGCTATGAAGATCGTGGTGCGCTGAACGGTCTCACGCGCGTGCGTGCGCTGACGCAGGATGATTGCCATATTTTTTGTCGGCCTGATCAGATCAAAGAAGAGTTTGGTCTGGCGCTCAACCTGATTCGTGAGGTGCTGGCGACGTATCAGTTTAGTGATTACCGCGTCGATCTGAGCTTGCGCGGCACATCGGGCAAATATATTGCCGATGACGAGGCCTGGGATTTTGCCGAAACCGCACTACGCGAGGCGCTTGATGAATATGCTGTCGAGTATCGTGAGGCACCCGGCGAGGCGGCGATCTACGGGCCAAAGGCCGATTTCATGGCGCGCGACGTGCTCGGGCGTGAGTGGCAGCTCAGCACGATCCAGGTCGATTTCATCCAGCCACGGCGGCTCGGGATCGAGTATATCGGTGAAGATGGCCAGCCGCACACGCCGGTCGTGCTGCACCGCGCGGTCACCGGGACGACCGAGCGCTTCCTCGGCGTGCTGATCGAACATTACGCCGGCGCGTTTCCGGTCTGGCTTGCGCCGACGCAGGCGGTGATTATTCCGATCTCGGATGACAAGCACGGTGCGTATGGCCGCGAGGTGGCGCAGAAATTGCGTGCTGCCGGGATGCGAGTCGAACTCGATACCGACAAAGAGCGGATGCAGATGAAAATTCGGCGTGCGCAGTTGCAGAAGGTTCCGTACATGCTTATAATCGGCGATAAGGAGCAGGCGGCGGGGGCAGTCGCGGTACGCTTGCGTTCGGGCGAAGACCTTGGCGCACTGCCGTTCGACGTATTTCTGGCGCGTGTACAGGCCGAAATCGCAACGCGTAGCGCATAGCATACGCAAACCGCTTACAGGAGGATAGCATGAGTCGATTTCTTCTCGGGCTGGCGGCAGGCGCGCTGGTCGGCGTGGTAGCGGTGGCGGTAGCGGCGCGGCGCGTCGAGGCCGGCGGGCAGACCAGCCTGCGCCAGCTTATCGATGGGGCGCTCAGTGCCGGGCGGCAGGCAGCCACCGCACACGAGCACGAGCAGTGGCAGTTGATCGATAGTCAGCATAGCACGAGCACCGCGTTGTCGGCTGCTGCACGATGATCGAGGCAGCGTGACGATCAGCCTGCGCGCAGCGCTACGCACCATCCACAGTGACCCATCATGGCCGCGCAAGGTGCTGATCGGCGGCGTGCTGAT
>JAYUYF010000783.1:0-2552 GCA_043752605.1 Roseiflexaceae bacterium | reverse complement strand
GCGGGCGGGCGCGCGGGGGGGGATGTAAGGCCGAAGCATTCCTGTACGCTCGCAAGCGTGCGTCGGAATGCTTCGGCCCTACGGGATCGCACCCGCCTCGGCCCTACGGGATCGCCGCGATCGCACCCGCCTCGGCGTACAGGATCACGCGCGTAAAACCCAGATCCTGCCAGCGCACAAGCAACGCATCCGCATCGACGGTGAAATCGGTGTACGACGCGTGTACCGACAGATCAAAGCCCGCGCGCGTGCGCCCGGCCTGTTGCAGGCCGTAGTCGAGCGCTTCGAACAACACCGGGAACTTGGCCGCATCGCGCCATTGCAGGTTGAGACCCTGCGCGTAGCAGCCGGCCGCACGGCTGAGCGCCGGGCCACGCGCACCGACGATGATCGGCGGCTGCGGTGTGGGCGCGGGCGATACTACGGCATCGTGGAGTTGATAATATTCGCCAGCAAACGTGACGGGTTGACCGCTCCAGAGTTGTGGGATGATCTGGAGTGCCTCGATCACGCGCCCGGTGCGTGCGGCGAGCGTGCCCTGGTCGATGCCAAACGCCGCCTGCTCGGCCTCGTAGCCACCACCGCCGATGCCCAGCTCGAGACGCCCGCTTGCAATCTCCTGGAGCGTTGCCGCAATCTTCGCCAGGCGGCCGGGATGGCGATTGGTGTTGTTTGCCACCAGCGGGCCGAGCTTGATGCGGCCTGTCGCCTCCGCGATCGCCGCAAGTGCGGTAAGCCCCTCGACCACCGGCTGCTGTGGGTCGTTCCACGAGAGATAGTGATCCCAGAGCCACAGCGAGTCGTAGCCCTGGGTTTCGATGCGCAATGCAGCGTCACGGAGCTGTCGGTAGCTCGCGCCCATCGTCGCCAGGCAGATGCCAATTGGGATCATGGATTATCCTCTGATGACCGGGTGACCGCCTGACCGGGTGACCAGGTGACCGGGTGATAGTATCGTACCTGTCACCGTGTCACCGTGTCACCCGGTCACCTAGTCACCTGGACGCTGTGCTACGCGTCGCCAGCAGCTTGGCCAGCACCGGGCTGCCAATCGGCATCAGCGTAATCTCCGAGCCGCTCTCGATCAGCTTCTGGTACTCTAGGATCGTAAACAGCGCTTCAGCCACCTGAGCATCGGCGGTGATCTCGTTGAGCGCCTTACCGACAATCAACGGCCGCACGGCTTCGGCCTGGGCAAATGCCACGGCGGCCTGGCGCTCGGCACCGCTGGTGATCACACTCACCCGGTTGGCACCGTCCTGGCTGATCGCCGAGGTCACTTGGCGCAGCCGGTTCACCACCTTAGCCTCGATCTGGCGCGTCATCTGCGTATCGCGGAAGTGGACTTTGCGAATATACACCGAGCCGAGATTGTAGCCCCACTCGCGTGATTTTGGTGCAACATCAGTGCGTACCGCCAGGCTCATCGCGTGCCGGTCTTCGAGCATCTCGGCGAGCGGCTGATTGCTCAGCGTCCGCACGACCGCGTTCGAAACATTGGCCGCGAGGCTGCCCTGCGGATCAGCGTTGCGGAACAGGAAGGCGACTGGGTCGCTGACTTCCATCTCATACCAGACACCGATACCCATCGGCGCGCCTTCTTCCGAGTTGACAGCCTGACCGCGCAGGTAGCGCTGATCAAGCCGCATGTCGATCACGCTACAGCGCCCAAGCCAGTTGACAATAAACGCTGATGGACCAAGTTTCGTCGGCAAAATGTAGAGACCTGGCTCGTCGAGCACGCCGATTATGTTACCAAACAGCACATAGACGTGCGCGTTGCCTTCCATAACGGTGGTATACAGCCCGAGCATGCGCGCAAAGCCAAGAAACATTGGCATCCCGATCAGGCCGCCAAAGAAGCCAAACAGCGCGCCAAGCAGTAGTTCAGTCACGATTCACCTCCACGATTGCCTGCTTCGATGCGCCAAACAGCTTGAGCCGCACGTTGCGTACATAGGCGGGCATGGCTTCCGGGCCCTGCCGTTTGAGTTCGGCAAGCTGAAACGCCAGCGCCCGCAGCGGCTCGACCTCGGCCTGCGCCCGCAGCGTCTCGATCTCGACCGCGCGCTTCGACTGCACGATCTTCTGATCGGCCGAGGCCTGCGCCAGTGAGATATCGGATGAGACGGTGTTGTGCGCGGTATTGATCGCCGCCAGCGCCGACTCAACATCGTGCGGCGGGTCGATCCCGGTGATTAGCGAGGCATCGAGAATCACACCGTAGCGCGCCGAGGACGAGAGACACTCGCGATCCATCAGCTCGTTCAAATCGCGCAGGTTTTTGCGCAGATCGTTGATCGACACACCCGCGACCGCGTTGATATCGGGCACGACTTCGCTGATCACCTGCTCATCAACCAGCACGGGTTTGGCGGGTGCCTCGAAATTGGCGATTCGCTCGCGCAGGATCGAGATGAAGTAGCCCATCACGTGGATGATCGGGTTCTTCACGCCAAACAGAAATGCGTACAGATTACGCTCGCTGACGCGGTAGCGAATCTGGCCGGTCAGGCCGACATTCAACTGATCTTTGGTGACCGCATCGAGCT
>JAYUYF010000782.1:0-2555 GCA_043752605.1 Roseiflexaceae bacterium | reverse complement strand
ATGATACATCAGAAGGCATGATCTATCTCGCATCGATACGGATGCTCCTCAATCGATTGCATCCATCGCAGACAGTGTTAGGTTGTTAGACAGCCTCTTAGACTAGAAACTAAAAGAGCAAGATTTTGCGTTACACCAGGCAAGTGTTCAAATGTCCTCATGCCACCGCCGCAAACTCAGCTACCGCGACAGGACGCGCCGGGGCGAGCCGCAGCCGCTGCTGCTGGATACGTTCAATCTCGTGCAGCGTCCGCGCGGTCAGGTAGCTCTCACCGCAGTGCGGGCAGCTGACGACAGGCACGTGTTCGATGACAAGCAGTGTTTCGCCTGCGCCATAGCTGCGTGAGACGCGCCGAATACGCGCACCCGATTTGCCGCAGTTGACACAGATCAGATCCTCAGAGTCGGATGGATGGCTTAGCATCATGTTCACCTCACGCAACGTACACGGTCACAATCACGACCATGCCTGTTGGGCTGATTTTGGCGACGACGACAACACGGATGTCGTCGGCCGTCGGCCCCGCGATCAGATACTTCCATTCGCGCGTGCGACGGTCGCGCTGGCGTTCGACGATCTGGCCAGCGTGGATCGTGTGCTCGATGTCGGAGATCCGCAGGCGGTCTTCGTGCATCTCCTCATCGGCGTGCAGTGTCATCACATACTCGAACGCCCGCACCTTTACCTGGATACGCGCAAGTACATCGTCGAACACAACAGCTCCAGCGGTCTACCCTCTGCGTTGCATGATACCACGTTGATTACCCGTCTGCATTTCAGATTCACCCCGCCGCCCGCTTTCCGTTGAGCGCCAGCAGCCGCGCGAGGCTCTCCTCATTATCGCCGAGATTCACTGGCCACCCATAGCACGAGGCCAGTGCGGCATCGAGCGTCCCGTGCGCGCCGTCGAGCCACGCCGGGCGCGCGTTGTAGAGCGCGGTGAGCGTCCGGGTCTTCAGCGTCGCGGCGTCGGCGTCGGGCGGGTTGAGCCAGGCATTCCGCAGCTCGACCAGGCGCGCCGCTGCGACCGCGACGGCCTGGACGCGTGGGTCGTCCACCGGCTCCTGGCCGGGTGGCCACGGGAAGGGGTAGGTTTCGAAGCAGGTGGTGTTGTTGTACGTCGGCCGCCCACCTTCATCGCCATCGCCATGGCGCGACGCGGTAGCCAGCGACCAGACTTCGTGGAACCGGCTGTGCAGCACGCCGAAGAAATAGTCATCGTCGCGGGCGAACACAAACAATTTATGATCGGGAACAATTGGGTGTGTCAACCAGGCGAAGAGACGATATTTGGCAACAGAAGGCGTCACGATGAATCGCTTGAGGGGTTGAAGCGCTCGCCACATTGCTGGTCGTGGCTCCACATGCACCCACCATCGTTCACGATAGGCCGCCCGATTGTTGCGCATGCGCACTGGTTTTACATGTGTCGTGATGTACTCAAACGGCAACTCGTAGAGCGATGCTTCCGCTTCTGAGCGTTCCGTGCCAAAATCGATAATGCACATCCCGCGTGATCGTCGCGTGATATCAAGTCCGTTCACCCACGGTCGAACTACGTCAGTGTTTGGCCGCCCATTGACATTGAGCGGTGCAACCAGCATTGGTAGCGCCAGGTCAGTGTCAATATCAAAGGCTCCACCTTTCGTATCGCCCATAAAGGCAACACCCGCGTTCTCCCTCAAGCGCCGGGCCTCGGTCAAGTCGAGCACTCCACCCCGAAGATCAGTATTAATGACATTGATTGATTGACCTTCAAGCTGACGATCCTGCTCACTGCCATTGTCGAAGCCAACTATTGAAACGTTGACATCTGCTCCGTCGAGCACCCAGGGGCGATTCGACCACGCCATAAAGATTGCACCACTGACCTTGATGCGCTCCAGCACTTTGCGATTCGCACCCGCACGAATTGCCTGCGTTGCCAACAACCCGGCACGTTGCAGCGCGCCTTTGGTAATCAGCGCCCGGCTGCGCTCGAACCAGTAGGCCACCAGATCGGCTTCATGCGGCACGCGGTTGCGGTACAAACCAAACAGCGCATCGACGGTCGCATTGCCCAGTTCACTGCGCAACCGTTTGCCACCTAGAAACGGCGGGTTGCCAATCACGACATCGGCGGCAGGCCAGGCGGGCTCGACGGGCTGTCCATAGGCGTCGTAGGCTAGGATCGCGTCCATCCGCACGATCGTCTCCAGCGACTTGAGGATCGGCTCGGCGGGCGCGCCAAAGCCGTTATCGCGCAGCCACTGGATGTAGCCGATCCACACCGTGATCTGCGCCAGCTCGTGCGCGTATTCGTTGACCTCGATACCGCGCAGCTGCTCGGGTGATACACTCGGGAAGAAGCTCCCCACGCCAATGTCGCTCGCAAACGTAATCACCGCCTTCTCCAGGTCGAGCAGCTGCTTGAGCGCCACGTACAGAAAGTTGCCACTGCCGCACGCCGGGTCGCGCACGCGCACCGCCGCAATCTCGCCGGCGAACCCCACCAGCAGGCTGCGCAATTCGCCCTCGATGCGCGTCCGTGCCGCCCCGCTCGCCGCGTCGCGCC